>JBBAAP010000013.1 GCA_041658285.1 Candidatus Brocadiia bacterium | reverse complement strand
CCTTCCGTAAAAGATATTATCGGAGTCGAGTCGATTTTTCAAGGAGTTTTCTCCCCCCAAAACTCCTTGATATCTGCAACTTATTCCCCTTCATTCCTTTGTCTCAAATGCGCTGACGTTGAACACTATACTTTCATTTGCTCAATTAAATCATTGGTTTTACTTTGAAGTGTATGGCAATAAATTAAAACATTTGAGAAATGACCTTAAATATGTGTATCCAGAAATTGAGAACCCCCAAATACATGGGAAACCTAAAGCCGTTTTATTATTAACATTGATACCTTTAATTATTTTGCTTTTTGATATAGTGGCATTAATTTATTTATCCAACAAAGATTATCTAATAGAATTAGGAATCCCCATATTAAGTTTAATTATCGTGATATATATTATTTTCTATTATTGGTTTAGAAGCCACTTAAAGGCTCGGTGACACAGAGTTATAGGAACACCTGATTTATTATTGTTTATCCCGCTGGAATAAGCGGGATTTAAAA
Organism: Candidatus Brocadiia bacterium; assembly: GCA_041658285.1. Taxonomy (NCBI): domain Bacteria; kingdom Pseudomonadati; phylum Planctomycetota; class Candidatus Brocadiia; species Candidatus Brocadiia bacterium. The sequence continues at coordinate 62,825 of JBBAAP010000013.1, read as the reverse complement.
TGTTGTAACCCCGTCATACGACGGGGTCTAAGACCCAGTAAAGGTCTTCCGCCCTTTCAGGTCGGAATCCCTAACTGGCTCTAAGAGAAAGGGGGTGACGCAAAACTATGGTTGATTCAAACCCCGGAACTGGCAATGCGGCCAACGGCAAGTGGCTTAACCTGGCCCCGGCTCAGACCAAACTCAATACCCTGTTTATGGATATCCTGGAGCACCCCGGTTTCGGCGAATTGCACGTGAATGTCAGAATAATGAAGGACGCTAGAAAGGAGGTTATCCTGAACAGCGGTAAGGAATACCGCTTCGTCCTGGTCCAGGCAACCAGCATGGCAGACGAGAAAAGAATCGTCTAATCCAAGACGCTTGTTCCCGCCGTCGGCGGGGACCTCTCAGGAGATGTTTCGGCATATCGAAAATCACCTCTACCTTACAAATCGTACCCTATAGTGTATAGCCCGTGGTCTTGAGATAGCAACCCGAGACCTCAAGGGCGCGACCCGAGACTTCAAGGGCGCAACTCGAGACCTCAAGGGCGCGACCCGAAACCTCAAGGGCGCGACCCGAAACCTCAAGGGCGCAACCCGAAACCTCAAGGGCGCAACCAGAGACTTCAAGGGCGCGACTCGAAACCTCAAGGTATGGCAAGAATATGAAGAAAGGATGGTGAATTATGCCAAAAATGAACGATGACAACTTTTACAACTTCCAGGGCAAGGTGGTCAACAAGGTGGTGACCAACGCGGTGGCCTGGGGCATCCCGCCGACCCCGGTGGCGGACCTGACCGCCCGCCGGGCCGCCTATGAGCCGCTCTATGCCAAGGCCCAGGAAAAGAAGGACCGGACCGCCGGCGACGTTGACCGGCACCGCCAGATGCGCAAGACCTATGAGAAGGAAATCCAGGTGTTCGTCAACGCCTGGCTCAGGTATAACTCGTTGATTACCCGGGACGAGCGCATAGAAATGGGCATTCCGCCCCGCGACCTGGAGCCGACGCCCAGGGGACAGATTGAGACCCTCCCGGTGGTTTCCCTGAATGCCATCGGCGGCGGCGACATCAAGGTCCGTTGCCAAGTCACGACCGATGCCACCCGCTACAGCAAACATCCGCTGGCCGACGGGATTGAGGTCAAATACACCTGGGTGCCTAAGGGCGAAATGCCGCCGGAAAAACCGGAGGACTGCAAAAACGCCCTAGTCTCCAAAAAGGCGCAGTTTATCGTCCATTGCGGACCGGGAAACGTCGGCGAAACTTTCTGGGGATTTTTCCGCTGGGTCAACCTGACCACCCCGGCCAATTCAGGCCAATGGTCCAACTCAATAAAGGTGGTGATTTCGTAGAATCAGCAGGTAGAAAATTAAATTTACCACGAAGGCACGAAACCCAGAAGGCGCGAAACAACTTCGTGTCTTGGCAATTTCGTGTTTTCGTGGTAGAAAGGGGGAATTTTATGACACTATTACCGGGCGAGGTAAAGACCGAAAATATCGCCGCCAATGCGGTGACCACGGCAAAGATTGCAGAAGGCGCAGTATCGGCCTCACGCCTTGCAGGAAACGCTGTAACGACCGAAAAACTGGCCACCGGAGCAGTTACCGGCTCGAAACTGGCCGATAATGCCGTGACCGGCTCAAAAATCAGGGACGGCATAGTCCGGGCCGAAAAGATTGCCGCCGGAGCCGTGACCACGGCTAAGATTGCCGAAGGCGCAGTATCGGCCTCACGCATTGCCGACCGGGCCGTTACCAATGAGAAACTCGCCTCCGGCGCCGTCACCGGCGATAAAATAGCCAACGCCACCATCAGCCAGGCAAAACTGTCATTCACTCCCCCGTCCGTGGCCAGACCGATTACTCCGGCGGTCAGCACCGCGGAAATCGCCGACTCCGCCGTCAACACGGATAAGATTGCCGACAGCGCCATCACCGCCGCTGAGCTGGCAACCAATGCGGTCGAGACGGCCAAAATCAAGGACGGAGCCGTCACGCCAACCAAGCTGTCGTTTACGCCGCTGACCAGACCCATTTCGCCACAGATTAACACGGATGAGATAGGTGATTTACAAGTTACCACGGGGAAAATTGCAGATTCGCAGATTACAAATGCCAAATTGCAGGATAGGTCGGTAGACTGGGCCAAGATTGCGCTGAGCTCCATCAACCACGAACTGCTCTACAATATCGCCCTGCCCACGGACGGGCAAATCCTGTCGTTCGATGCGGCTTCGGGCAAGTTTAACTGGATAGCTCCGCCCACCGGCGGTGCGGGCGGGATGCAGTTGACGCTGATGCCCACGCAACCCTTGGTTTTCTCCGAGAACTCGATGACCGACATAGACCAATTGGTGGACCTGTCGGCGGTGATACCGGCCACGGCACAGGCGGTGATTGTGGAGATGCAGTTAAACGCTATGAGCGTGCCGGTCGGTATGGAGCAGATACTGACCGTGCTTGGCAGAAGGTCCGGTTCTGATTATGGGAATTCAACCATACACTTTATATGGCAAAACATTGCTAATATGAACAACAACGCTTATAAAGAAGCGACGTTAGCAGTAGACGCACTTAGACAAATCAAGGTGATGATTACTAAGAGTGGGCAATTTACATCTGTAAACTTATGGGTAAAAGGTTATATAGAGTAGACATGCCCCGATATTCATCGGGGTCTAAGAGCCAGTAACTCGCTATGCTCTAACTGGCTCTAAGAGAGGCGACACTGGCGGTGGATGGCGGGCGACAGATAAGGGTGATGATTACAAAAAGCGGTCAGTTTTGTAGTACGAATATTTGGCTGCGTGGTTATATCGAGTAGGCTACTTATCCCATTCGCTGGCGCTCAGGGATCTAAGTGCCTCTACGTCACTTTGTTCCTAGTGGCACTAAGAGAACGGAGTGTTTACGAGTATCAATATTTGGCTGAAAGGGTATATTGAATGAGTTTGCGAAAGGGCGCTGAATCGTCAGCGCCCTTGGGGTTATTTTTTATAAGCCCCGGATTTGACTTCTTCCTTGAACTTGGTTATCTGCTCGGATAGATTGTCCTTTTTCTTCTGGTCGGTTTCGGCGTTATATGCCCGTTCCAGATAATGAACGGCGCAGTCGCCTTCAATCAGATATAATGATTTTCTTGCAAACCTTGCTTTTTCTCCGTTACTGCTTCCATCTTTCATGCTGAATTTCTTCTCGGCTTCTATCAGGTCTTTTTTGCCATCTTCTGTTAAGGTGTGGCGGAAATGTATTCTATTTGTGCCATTGCGCAGTAAATCAATGAGTGGTTTTATGGTCGGTTTACCTATCTTGGTTAAAGCATCGTAAACCGCTGATTGAAGAGATTCCATCGCCAATTGATAATCAAGGCCAAATACGCCTGTCGATGTCTCGTCATCAATGAGGAAACACATAAAGCTGATTAATGGCTCCACGGCCTCAACGGCCCTGAGGTCGCCCAATAAGAGAATCGCTGCCTCGGATGGAACGGACCGGCGATTTGGTCGGTTTTCGACAACGCTTCGTTGATAGTCATTAACCACTTCAAGTAATGCGTTAATTTGCTCGTTTCTTATTTCTTTAATGCGAGTGGTCTCTTTGGCAATGGTTGATTCATTCTTGATGGCAGAGATTATCCTGTCTTTCTCGCTCAAGTCATTTCCGGCGAAAAGCAGTGGAAGCGCCAATGAAATAATCAAAAGCCCTAGTAATGAAAAGGTAACGTTCCTCATCTTAAACCTTCTTATTGATTCTGGCTACCCTTGGGTTATTTAGGCTGGGTTTTCTTCTTGTACTCCTCGTACCATTTTTGAAGCTCCGTTGCTGTATCCTTTGTTGATACCCCTACTCCTACCACCTGTCCATCTGTAATTGCTTTTGCGGCATCCTCCGCAATATCAACTGATAGAGGTTTAATAGAACTATAAAGCTTATAGTCGATTCTGCTTAGATATCTACTCAAATATGGAATTGACTCTATGCTTTTGGTTTCTTTAAATATCAGAAAATATAAAGATAATATTATATCATACAGGCGATTCTCTCTTGACTCTTCAATTTTTCCACTGGCTTCTAACTGATTAAATCTCTCAAAGATTAAGGGAAAAGAAATCTCTTTGTGTTCTATCAAAAACTCGGCTTCTTTTGTGTTTAAGATATTTGTGTTTGTGATATTCTCATCTATATCTGTATAAACGCGGTCTACTTTCAACCAGAATTCTTCTGTGTTTGTTTTATCTAAAATCTGGTTTATTTGTTTACTAAGCGCTATTGACCCATTTGATTCAGTTGTTTTGCAGGCCGGCAAAGAAACAAATATTAAACTCATTACAATAAAGATTATAATGTAAATTTTCATTACTTCTTTTCTGCCGGGAAGATTTTATTAACCCACTTAGTCCATTCGGGGTAATCTGGGTTATTCTTGAAACGTTCAGAAAAAGTAAGGGCAATAGATTGGAGTTTATCTTTCAATGCTGGGGCACGATTAAACAATATGGATTCTTTGTCTCTAATCTCCTTAAACGGGCTAAATGGCCCGCCCAAGGATAAATCGTCAATAAAAAGACTGATTAACCGCATATACTTGATTCCTTCCTTGGGGTTAGTAATCTGTGAGAACTTCTGGCTGGCTATATCAATCAATACCTGCTTCTGATTGTCATTCAGTTGAGCCAGCAATGGAATAGTATGTTGACTATAAAACTTGTTTTCTTCGCTGAACTCATGGAGCATAAAAAGAGCTATGCCATAGGCCAAGAACCGTCGTTCAGGTGTGTCTATGCCTTTATTAGCCAGAGTGTCAACCAGATCAATGGCCTTGTTTAAACCGGACCCTTTCGCATCTTCAAATGTTTTAAATGCCATACCTTTATTATTTGCCCGGAGATAATACCAATGCAGACTCCTGACAAATGATAAAAGCAACAAGTCCTGATTATTGGAATTAAGCAACCAGTCCTGCTGGCGTATTTCAATGGCTTTTAACTGCTCATTATACGACATATACGGTTGGTTTTCCGTAGGCTTCCATTCTTTCATTATTTCATCAAATGTCGGTATCGGGGCTTTAACAGTTTCTTTCCATATCTTTATTGCTTCGGGTGAGATAAGCCCCAGTGATTCGCCAATAGCGTTTAGAATTTTGGCATCTTTACCTTTTCCCTTGCCAAGAATAATTGAAGTCGGCTCGCTGTAAAGGAAGTGGGCAAGTCCGGGATAGTCGTAACGAGATCGGACAAATGACCACGGACTATGATGAAGATCAATATCCATATCATTATACAAATATGAGAAGGATATTTCTTTTGTTTCCGGGTTTCCGTAGATAACAGATTGGATTATTAATTTGCCTTCTCTTTTGAAAAGACTACGGGGATAAACCTCCAGCATGGGACATTCAGCGAGTTCCTGCATATATTTTTTGAGTATTTCTTCTGATTTTTCCTTGGGGGTGTCATTAGGAATATTCGGTTTCGTTATCTTTTTTAACGGGACAAGAACTGGGCTCCCATTCCATGATAGACAGGGCTCATCTTTGGTTATTATTACCTTAGCAATGGCGCAGAATTCTGATTCTTCTATGCAGTCGTCTATGTCCTGCCAGAGACATCTGAGCAAAAGGAAATCGTCCTCGCCCTTGTTGGCAAATGTAGTGAAGTTACGCTGGGATTTATTTTCAAGTTTAGCATAACTTTCCTGGCATCCGATTATAGTAATAATCAAAAAGGCAATGACAACAACCGAGATTATGTTAAAGTTTTTATTTTTCATTTACTTCCCCCTTTTATTATATCTTCTGCGATGTCATTTGCTAGAGGCGGGCCTAGCACAGGTATTTTGGTATTAGGCCAAGTGCCTTTCCCTTCGCCTCGCCTTGGCGGCCGTGTTGTATCATCTCTCGTGACTGTCCCTTTACCGTTTTGGTCATATTCAACATCATAATCAATTATAAATTCCTTCCACCACAGATATCTAATTTCACCAGTAGAAGTATTTCGTGCAATCTCCCACTTAATAATATCAATATAGTATTTTATTTTCGTTAGCCGGGTATTGTCTTTTTGTAAGGGGTATTCCCTGGTGTGTGGGTTATCAGAGAGTACTGCCATTTGTGTTTTACCCGTCGGAGTAAATGCTTCACTTGAGAGATACTCAGGAACACAGGAAGTGAGATGATCCAGTAAAGGTAATTTATCTTGTGGAATACTAAATATGTCTGGTGTAGTGCCGTAATAGGCTATAATTGTCCATGATATCACATTTTCAAGGAGACCAAGTTCCCAACTACTCGTGGTCTCATCATGGTTGGTATTAATAGTCGCGCTTCCTCCCACATCGAGCTTAACAGAAGTTGCAACTGAATTATTAGTAGGGGTAGCTGGTATGGGTTGTCCAATTAAATCAACACTCACTTCGGGTATGACTTGTGTACGGACTACCTGAGCGGAGTGAGTGGTTAAAACAGCCGTACCATCGGTTGGCGTAAAGACAAAGATTATATCTATGTTATCCGTGTTTGTTATGGCGTGCACTTGAATAGCGGGCGGTGGTGGTGTACCCGAAGTAGTTTGACCTGTTAATGTGCCAGTAACCTTTACTTTGCTGGAGTCAGTTGGGCTGACTGTCCAAGAATAAGTCCCGCTTACGCCGGTTGGTGAAATAGTTGCTACATAGGTCATTGTAAAACATTCTGGATGATAAGGAGAGGGAGTGCTAAGAGAGGGCATATCCGCTCTTATACCACCGCCCCACCGTTTTATTTCTACCCCAACTTGTTGGGACGCTTGAATCAAAGGAACTAATGCCAGTCCGGCATTAGTTTCGATGTGTGTTCCTGTTTGAGCTATGATGTGATTGCCCAGTGCGCTAAGTTGATTGGCATACGCCGTCAGATTGCCTCTTGCGGCTGAGTCTTGAGCCGCTGAAAGTTGCGAGATGATAGAATTGTAAGTCCCCGAAATTCCCTCATTAGTTATCAATCCTTGCTGATAGTATTGAGTGACCAAATCTGTCAAATATTCTGCGCTGATTGCATGAGTTTCGATTCCAACTGGTTCGGAAGGGAAACTATAATTGCTTTGCCGATAGGCTTTTACGCGGTATCCATACCATGTTTGTGGCTCGAGATTTGCATCGGAGAAAGCAACTATGTTCGGGCCAACTGTCGCAATCTGGATAAAACCTGAGCCGTTCCATCGCTCTATTATAAATCCTTCTTCAGTTTGAGAGTTATCCATCCAAGATAGATTTATTTGAGAGATAGAAACAGCCGTGGCCGTTAAATCAGAGGGGGATAATAGAAAAGTAGTAGCATTTACTTCATTAGAATATCCACTACGACCATTCTCGTTATAAGTCTTCGCGCGGTAATAATAGGTTGTATCAGGCGAAAGGTTAAAATTTGGGATACGAATCATTGATGGCGCAGAGGGACTGACAACGGGATTAACAAATATCACTTCTGCATAAGTTCCATATAAACCGATTTTGCGTTCTATGATAAATCCTTGTTCATCATCTGAATTATCTTGCCAATCTAGGTGAATCTCCGATGTAGATTTCGGCGTTGCGACTAAATTAGATGGGGCATTGGGTGTGGCTTGGGGCCGGGTCATGGTTACGCTTGACCTTAAATAATCAGTCAGATGCGACGCATGCCAGTTATATGCGGTGTTAGTGTCCCAAATTAGGTCGAATACGGCGTTGGATGTAGAAATCACTTGGAACCCCAGCCTTAACGGAACCGACCCATACATGCCGCCGGCATAGGTCGAGGTGTATAAGCGGATAGCGCCGAGATTGGTAATATTGCTTATTCCCTTAGCAATCAGAGACTGGTAATCGGCTCCGTTTGGGTCAAGCGATGCGCCGTAGCCCGGCTCTATGGATCCGACCGGTCCGCCGCCGTTGTAGGGTGGTTGGGTCCAGGCATCAGCCCATGCCGAACCCGTATTACTGATAGCAGTATTCTCTATATAATCATAATAATAATTATTGCCGCCTCCGCCGTATGCGGGATTTGTGGTGGCGGTTGTCCACCAGGTCCAGAATCCCCAGGTGGCTGGATTTTCCTCGATGCTGACAGCTCTGAGTTTAGTTGTATCGTATAAACCCAGGATATTGCCATAGACATAATCCGGCGCGGTGGCGTCGAGTTCGAAGTAGACCACGTCGCCTAGGTTTTGCACCACTACGCTGGCAGAGCCGTTTGGGCCGGTGACTTCATAAGTCCAGCCGGATAATATAGCGCTTAATGCGGTCAGGGATTTGTCGGCCGAAGAGCCGGTTTTGACCTTGGGCGGAGGTATGTAGTGATTGCCTTTTGGTTTTTCGGAAGCGCTGTAACTAACTCCTATAATTCCAATCAACAATATGGCTACTAAAATACCTTTCAGCTTGCTCATACATCCTCCTTTTATTAGGATAACTGATTCTTGATTTGACTACTGCATTTTTCATAAGGTCTAATAGACGGGACTATACATTATAAGAAAACATTGTCAATAAAATATCGGGAATAATGTCAATTTATTTGGCTACACATAAGATAAGTAACAGGAGAGAGTTAAGCCTCCTGTATAAACTATGGACTATAGGGTCGGGAGCGCTGGGAAATTAAGTGGCCCTGAAGTGGATGGCATGATGGGAAGCACGCCGATCCGAAGTTGCAGCAGCATTTAAGAAATGGGAGCTTCAGGGCCGGTGATAAGTGTAAAAAGCCAGAACGGGTTAGTCAAGAAAAATCCCGCCTGAAAAAGTCGCCCGCCTGCCTCGGGCAGGGGTAGGCCCGCCCAAATCAGCGGTTGGCATTAAAGTTAGTGCGCGGCACCCGGCAGGACGTGTTTACTGTCCGCTTTATATTCCTTGGCACGATGGAAATGGTCGGTGTAGTTGGCGATATATTTTTGGGTTATATCTGGGTCGTTTTTTATTATCATCAGTTCTTCGGTACCGGTGGTGAATTGTAAATTTCCCGTTATCACGGTCAGTTCGTCTATAATCATTATTTTTTTATGGGCGAGGGTGTATTCGGAATCAACCAGCGCCGGAATATTACTGCCGCGGAACAGTTTGGCGCCGGAATAGCGCCCGGGATCCTGGATTTTGCTGCTGAAGATAATCTCAACGGCTACGCCCCTGTTGGCGGCATCTATCAGGGCGTCGGTAACCGGCTCGGAAGCCAGCGAACGCACCTGGACCTTTATTGATTTCCCGGCCGATTTTATCTCTTTTATTACGGCTTCGATGGCGCCGCCCTTAGGCGAAAAATAAACGCTGATATGGGGCGTTAATGAAGAGTTTTCCAGCGCGATGGTGAGCTGTTGGTGCTGCCTGATGTCGTGCCAATACAAAACGACAAAGCATGCGACCAGAAGAAAGATCCCGATATATCCTAAAAAGAACAATTTACGTGGAGACATTATAAATATAGTATCGGACAGATAGCGGGTTTGCTTTACCGTTATTTCTTATTAGGGACGTTTTCTTTTATCACCCGCTTATGCCAATAAAACCAGGGTTTTATACGCTTTATGTTGACTTTTTACCCAGTCTATACATATTATGATGCTGCTATATTTTTATGGCACAGAAACAGAAAATACTCGTCATAGACAATGTACCGGATGCCAGGAGCTTGCTGGTTGCCTTCCTGGGCAAGCTTGATTATGAGGTGCATCAGGCGGAAATCGGTATTGAGGGAGTCGAGATGCTGGCCCGGGAGCGTTTTGACCTGGTGTTCTGCGATTTAGTGATGCCGGCGATGGACGGGCTGAGCACGCTGGCCTTGATAAAGAAAAGGAATCCCCATCAGCCGATCGTGATGATGGGCGCTTCCGCCACGCACGATAAAATCATCGGGGCGCTGGACAAGGGCGCCGTTGATGTGCTGGCCAAGCCGTTCAACCTTACCCAGATCCGGCAGGTGGTGACCAAGGTGCTTAATCCCAGGCTCAGGGCCAGGCCGGAATACAATTCGGACACCTCGCATATGTTGCGGGAAAGTTACGTGGGCATATTGCGGATAATCATCCAGCTGACCGAGGCCAGGAATAAATATCTGAAAAACCATTGTTCGCGCGTGGCTGAGTATTCCAGCCTGATAGCCAAGGCGATGTTTATGCCCGATGACGTGGTCGAGGTGATAAACTGCGCCGGACTGATGCACGATATCGGCAAAATCAGCCTGAGCGACGCGATACTGATGAAAGACGACAAACTGACGCCCCAGGAATGGGCCGACGTCAAGATGCACCCGGTGCTGGGCAGCATGATGATGGAGCAGCTCAAGCTGTTCCGGGCCGAGGAGCCGCTGATACGGCATCACCACGAATGGTTTGACGGCCATGGTTATCCGAGCGGGCTGGCCGGAGACAAAATCCCCATCGGCGCCCGGATTATCGCCGTGGCCGACGCCTACGACGCCATAGCATCGACCCGGCCTTACCGCGAGGCCCTCACTCCGCATATAGCCCTGAACACCATCAGGCAGAATTCAGGCAGCCAGTTCGACCCCAAAGTCGTCGATGCATTTTTTGAAGTGGTGAAACAACAAGAACCGGCGCCCGGTTAGAATACCTTTTAGATTATTTAGACTGCTACTCTTATTTATCCGTTTTTGTTGTTAAAAGATACTTGCCTTTATAAACCGTTTTTGATACGCTTTATCCGAAAATACAGGCGACAAAAATGCCCGCAAGCTTTTAATTAAAGGAGGTTGTTATGGGTTTATTCGCGAGAAAAGAGGCAGACAGCCCGACTCCAAAACAGACCGCAAAATCAACAGCCACCACTCCACCGGCCGCCTCGACCGCCGCGACCACTTCGGCCCAGCAGATGAAGGACGTATCCCAGACCATACGCATGGCCGATAACCTGAACGACCTTTTAATCCAGACTTCAGCCCGGGTCAAGGAAGCCATCAACGCCGACCGGATAACGATTTACGTGACCGATTCCATCCGCAATATCATCAGTTCCCGGATAATGGACGGCGCCGAGGTCAAGGAGATTTTCGTCCCCATCAGCAATGAAAGCATCGCCGGCTATGTGGCCAAGAATACCAAGGTGGTCAATATCAAGGACGCCTATGACCTGAACGAACTTCAGCAGAAATACGCGGACCTGTTTTTCGACCGCTCCTGGGACCAGAAAACCGGCTACCACACCAAGCAGGTCATCGCCCTGCCGGTAATGTTCAAGGGCAAAATCCAGGGCGTTATCCAGTCCATCAACAAGAAAGGGCCGGACGCCAAGGAGGGGTTCTCGGACAAGGACGCCCAGATGCTCCAGGACGTAGCCGAGGCGCTGGCGCCGGACCTGTACAAGATAAAGTCCTTCGAAGACAGCATGCACGAAATCAACTACCACAAGAAACTCAAGAAGGTCACCGATAAAATCCATTCGGCGGTCCATATTGAGGAAGTTCTGCCGGCCATCACCCAGGAGTTGCAGGCGCTTTTCGAGGTGGACGGCATTTCCATATACATACTCGATAAAACGACCAACGAGTTGACGTCCAAATGGCGGCTCCAGGATAATATGGAGGAAATCAAGATTCCCATGGACAACAACAGCATCGCCGGTTTCGCCGCCAAGAACAACAAGATGGTTTCGGTCATCAACGCCTATAACGAGGCCGAGCTGGTAAAGATAAGCACGGAGTTAAGGTTCGACAAGCGCTGGGACGAGAAATACAAGAAAAAAACCAAAGGCATCATCGCCATGCCGTTGATATTCGGCGGAGCGGTTAACGGCGTGCTGGAATTGATCAGCCGGAAAGACGGGCTGCCTTTTTCGGACAAGGACATAGAAATCGCCCGTGAAATAGCCACGACGCTGGGCATCGCCATGAGCCGTCAGGTGAAAGTGGTCGGTAAGCGCAGCAAGTACGATTCGCTGGTCTCGGCCAACCTTATTTCCCCGGAGAAACTCGAGGCCGTCCTGAAAAAAGCCCGGGAGACCAACGATTCGCCCGAATCCGTTTTAACCCACGACTACGGCATATCCAGCCAGTCCATCGGCCGGTGCTATGAACAGTATTTCCGGACGGAGTTCATCGGCTTTAACAAGGAGATGCCCATCCCGGTGGATTTAATCCAGAACCTGACCCTGGAAACGCTCAAGAACGAAATCTGGGTGCCGGTGGAGAAGAAGGACGATGACGTCCTGATTGCCATGGAAGACCCCAAGGATATCGTCAAGCGCGACAACATCCAGATTCGGTTCAAATCGGCCCATTTAAAGTTCTGCGTCAGCACCAAAGACGACATCATAAACATCATCGACCTTTTCTACGGCGTTGCCAGCAGTTCAGTCGTCGGCACCGAGGATGTCAGCGATATCCTGGGCGAGCTGAAACAGGAGGTCGACAAGGAAGCCAAAGAAGCCGAAGGCAAGGAAGAGCTAAAGGAAGACGATTCGGCCATCGTCCGGCTGGTCAACCAGATAATAGAGCAGGCATTCGCCCGCAAGGCGTCGGATATCCACATCGAACCCTACACCGATACCGACACGATTATCAGGTTCCGGGTGGACGGTTCGCTCCAGGAAATAATGAAGGTGCCGCGCCATTACAAGAACGCCCTGTCGTCGCGCATAAAAATTATGTGCAACCTGGACATCTCCGAACGACGGATGCCCCAGGACGGCAAGATAAAATTCAAGAACTACGGCAAGCTGGACATCGAACTGCGTGTCGCCGTTCTGCCCACGGTGGGCGGCAACGAAGACATCGTCATGAGGATTTTAGCCGCCGGCAAGCCGCTGCCCCTGGATAAGATGGGCCTGAGCGAGAATAATTACAAGAACTTCAGGGCCATAATGGACAAACCGTACGGCCTGTGCCTGGTGGTCGGCCCAACCGGTTCGGGAAAGACAACCACCCTGCATTCGGCGCTGGGCTCGGTCAACACGCCGGATATGAAGATATGGACGGCCGAAGACCCGGTGGAAATAACCCAGTACCAGCTCCGGCAGGTGCAGACACTTCCCAAAATCGGGCTGACCTTCGAGCGAGCCATGAAGGCCTTCCTCAGGTGCGACCCGGACATTATCATGGTCGGTGAAATGCGCGACTTGGAAACCACTGCCACCGGCGTCGAGGCATCGCTCACCGGGCATCTGGTCTTAAGCACGCTCCATACCAACAACGCCCCGGAAACGGTTACCCGCCTGCTGGATATGGGCATCGACCCGTTCTCCTTCGCCGACGCGCTCCTGGGCATCCTGGCCCAGCGCCTGGTGTTGACCCTTTGCCCGGACTGCAAAGAAGAATACCATCCGACCAAAAAGGAATTCGACGTCTTAAGAGACGAATACGGGAATACCGCTTTATTCGACAGCAAGTTCAAATATACCAATGACCTGATGTTCTTCCGGGCCAAAGAAGGCGGCTGTAAAAAGTGCACCAACCGCGGCTATCGCGGCCGGATGGGCATCCACGAACTGCTGGTCCAGACCGACGCGACCAAGGCGATGATTCATAAAAAACCCAAGGCATCGGACCTTATGGAACTGGCTACCAAGGAAGGCATGGTCACTTTGAAACAGGACGGCATAGAAAAAGTCATCAAGGGCTTTACCACCCTGCACGAAGTCATGGCCGTGTGCATCAAGTAAGTGGTCCGGCCACGGGTAAGGGAAATGGGAAAAGGGTTAGAGCAAGGCCACTACGCTCTACGTAGCGCCGTCATCGTCATCATCTTCTATCTGATTGATGGATAGCGGGTATTCGATGGCGATATTCTTGATTTCAATCGGGCAGGGATAACCTTTGCGGTCTTCGTGCCGTCCGATTGCCGGCAGGCCGACGGCCTGGAGATGACGGTCAAGGTCGCGTATAGCCTGGTCGGCCCGCTTCTCCATAGATTTGTCCATACGGCTGGGGTAGATGCTTTTACGCCAACCGCACATCTTGGCTACCTGATACCGGTTTATGTAAATATGGTCCTTTGTCCCGCGGTAGTCGTTAGCCTCTTCGTTTATGCCCCGTAATAACCAGCAGATGTGCCGGGACAGGTTGTTAGTCTCTTTGCCGTTATAATGCAGGCACCCGCTGTCCGGGCTGGTCATAGCCAGGTACGGCACATCGGGGTCAAAGGAAATGTCGTGGCGGCAGGTCGGGTCTTTGACCGAAGGCTCCACCGCTTTAGACCGCGGCTTCCAGGTCTTGGGACGTTTATGATACTTGCGTTTTTTCATCTGCCCGTTCTTATCCGGTTTAATAAACTACTTCATCAACAGCCACATCACGGCCTTTTGGGTATGAAGCCTGTTTTCCGCCTCGTCCCAAACCACGGAATGCTTGCCTTCCAGGACGTCTTCGGTGATTTCCTCGCCGCGATGGGCCGGCAAGCAGTGCATTACCAGGACGTCTTTCCGGGCGTGGCTCAATAACGCGCGATTAATCTGATAGGGCTTGAATATCTGGACGCGTTTTTCGTGTTCGGACTCCTGCCCCATGCTGGCCCAGACATCGGTGTAAATGACATCGGCGTCTTTAGCGGCTTCGACCGGGTCGTTGGTGACAGTAACATTAACCTTGGTCTTCTTCGCTTCATCGATGGTCAGGCGGACTATTTCCCGGTGCGGTTCGTAGCCTTTGGGCGTGGCCACCGCCACGTGCGAACCGACCTTGACCGCGCCAAGCATCAGCGAATGGGCCACGTTGTTGCCGTCGCCGACGTAGGTTATTTTTAGGTTTTTAAGCGTCTTGCGTTTTTCGTATATGGTCAGTAAATCGGCCAGCGTCTGGCAGGGATGCTCGTAATCGCTCAGGGCGTTAATGACCGGCACCGAGCCGTAGCGGGCCAGGTCGACCACGTCCTGGTGCGCGAACACCCGGGCAATGATTCCGTCCACGTAGCGGGACAGGGTCCGGGCCGTGTCCGGGATGGTCTCGCCGCGCTTGAGCTGGATGTCGTTGGATGAAAGATACAAGGCGTGGCCGCCCAGCTGGAACATGCCCACCTCGAATGACACCCGGGTCCGGGTCGAGGGCTTCTGGAATATCATACCCAGGGCCATGCCTTTGAGCGGTTGGGGATGCTTCTTGGCCTTCTTTATCGACTGGCTCATCTTCATTATGCCCATAATCTCCGAACCGGAAAGATCGTTAATCGACAACAGGTGTTTGGTTTTTAACTTCATACAATCTTCCTTTCTGAATTATAAATCACTCAAATAAACGCCCTTTATTTATCCTGAAAATATACTTATGTAAAATAGTATGTCAAAATATTCAGGTTATAGTTTAGCCGCCAAACAATGGGCTAATATTTCAGGAGCTCCCGGCTAAAGCCGATAATAGTATATCATATGTTAGATATAGAATTCATCCGCAAGAATCCAGATATCGTCAAGGCCGCGGCCAAGAATAAGGACAGCAAGGTGGCCATTGACACTGTCCTGGAGCTTGACGCCAAACGCCGTGAGCGGATTACCCGGCTGGATACGCTCCGTTCCGAACGCAATAAGGCGTCGGAAGAGGTGGCCAAACTGAAGAAATCAGGCCAGCCAGCTGACAACATCATCAGCCAGATGAAGTCCGTGGGCAACGACATCAAACAGCTGGAAACCGAGCTGGCATCGCTGGAAACCGAGCTTGAGAGCCTGCTTGCCTGGATACCCAACGTCCCGGCCACGGACGTGCCGATCGGCTTCGGACCGGAGTCAAACCTTGAGGTGCGCCATTGGGGCAAGCGCAAGGAGTTCGCGTTCACCCCCAAGCCACACTGGGAAATCGGTGAAAAGCTGGGCATCCTGGCCCAGGATAGGGCCACCAAGATGAGCGGCTCCGGCTTCATACTGTTCATGGGCATGGGTGCACGGCTGGAGCGGGCCCTCATTAATTTTATGATAGATTTGCATACCGGCAAACACGGCTACCAGGAGGTATCGCCTCCGTTCCTGGTCAACCGCCAGTCGATGTACGCCACCGGCCAGTTGCCCAAACTGGAGCAGGATATGTATGCCACCAAGGACGATGACCTGTTTTTGATTCCCACGGCCGAGGTGCCGCTGACCAATATCTGGCGCAATAATATCATCGAGGCAGATAAACTGCCGTTGTATTACGTGGCATATACGCCCTGCTTCCGGCGCGAAGCCGGCTCTTACGGCAAGGAAACCCGCGGCATCACCCGGGTCCATCAGTTTGACAAGGTCGAGATGGTCAAATACGTCCATCCGGAAACATCGTTCGATGAACTGGAAAAACTGGTGGTTAATGCCGAGGAAGTCCTGCAACTGCTGGGTCTGGAATACCGTGTCATCAAGCTCAGCACCGGCGAGATGAGTTTCTCGGCCGCCAAGACGTATGACATCGAAGCCTGGGCTCCCGGAATGGGACAATACCTGGAGGTGTCATCCTGCGGCAACTTCACCGATTTCCAGGCGCGCCGGGCTAACATCAAGTTCCGGAATAAGGACGGAAAATTACAGTTTGTCCACACGCTCAACGGCTCCGGCGTGGCACTGCCCCGCACCGTCATCTGCCTGCTGGAAACCTATCAGAAACCTGACGGCACGTTTGAGATACCGGAAGTACTCAAACCGTATATGAAATAACTATGTTCTACCCGATAGTACTTTTGACCATTGCCAACATATTCATGACTTTTGCCTGGTACGGTCATCTCAAATACAAAAGCGCCCCATTGATACTGGTAATCATCATCAGTTGGCTGATAGCTTTTATCGAGTATTGCTTTCAGGTGCCGGCCAACCGAATCGGTTCGGCCACTATGTCAACCGCCCAGCTGAAAACGATACAGGAAGTGATTACGCTAATAGTATTCTGCGTGTTTTCAGTATTCTATCTTAACGAACCCCTGAAGTGGAATTATATCGTGGGCTTTATGTTGATGATTGCGGCGGTATTCTTTATCTTCAAGTTCAAAGCTTGCTGAATCCCATCGCCCCCAACCGCCCTGCCCATATCCTTATTAATATTTAACTTTCCAGATTTTGATAGTCTTGTCAAGACTACCCGAGGCCAGGTGCGTACCATCCGGGCTGAATGACAGGGCGTGAACCCAGTGATTATGAGCAACAATCTTTTCCAACTCCACGCCGGTAGCCGCGTCCCAGAGCCGGATGGTGTTATCCTGGGCGCCGGAGGCGATTATCTTGCCGTTGGGACTGTAAACAACCGAACGTATCCATTGGGTATGCCCTTTGAGCGTATTCAGTCGTATGCCGGTTGTTGCATCCCAGAGCCTGATGGTATTATCAAAACTGCCCGAGGCCAGGGTCTTGCCGTTCGGGCTGAAGGTCAGGGTAAACAGCAGGTGCGTGTGCCCTTCCAGGACACGGATAACTTTATATGTAGCTAAATCCCAGAGCACAATCTTATTATCATGCGCGCCAGAGGCGAGCATCTTGCCGTCCGGGCTGAATGCCACAACGAACACCTGGGCCCGGTGTTCATGGAGCGATTGGATTTCCTGGCCATTGGCCACGTTCCACAAGCTGGCCCGGGCGTTATCATTACCCGAAGCAAGCCTCTTGCCGTCCGGGCTGAAAACAACGTCCCAGATAGCGGATGGAGCGTCAATAGTCCTGACTTCCTCACCGGTTATCGGATCCCAGAGTTTTATTAAACCATCGTCTGAACCGGATGCAACCAAACTACCATCCGGGCTATAAGCCACTGACCAAACTAACCCGCTGTGCCCTTCAAGGCTATGTATTTCATAACCACTAGTCATATCCCATATTTTTACGGTTTTATCTTGGCCGGCTGAAGCCAGAGTCTGACCTTCCGGACTGTAAGCCACCGTGAAAACACCCTCGGTATGTCCGGTTAATACCCGCTCCAGCTCCAGCATGGATTTCTTTTCTACCGACTTGGTTTCGGTCAATGCCACGGGTATGGCTATAACCAGAGCCAATCCGATTATCAACAGTACCGGATAAAGTTTATTTCTCATAATACACCTCTCTATTTTATAGTCTGATGTTTCACTGCGATATCATCGATTAACCTGTCAAGAGCCTTGTAATCTTCTGCTTTAGGATAGCCTTTGGCAAATACCGGCGGAATAACCTCGACTTTAAGGTTAGGCAGCATCGAGGTAATCACCTCGGGCACCTTGCCGGCCCAACCGTAAGAACCGATGATAGAGGCAAACCGGGCCTTGGGCCGCAGGGCGTTGGCCAGATAAGTGGCGTAAACAGCCGCCGGGTGCGGACCGACCAGCACGGTCGGAGTTCCAATAATGATGGTCGCCGCGTCCACCAGAGCCATGGCCAGCTGGCCGATATCGGTCTTGGGCAGATTGAATGGTTTTACGGCGATATCTTTCTTCATCAACCCGCTGATAAAATAATCTATCATCCGCTTGGTGCTGCCGTGCATAGAAACATAAGCGATAACCACTTCGTTCTTGACCTTGTCCGATGTCCAATCGGCATAGGCGTTGATGATGAATTCCGGCTTGTTGTACACCGGACCGTGGCTGGGAGCTATCAGCTTTACGCCCAGCGCTTTGGCCTTCTCGATATGCTTTTGTATCAGGCTCCGGAACGGCATCATTATCTCGGCATAATAGCGCTTGGCCGCCTCGTATACCCGCGGTTCGTCGGTGACATAAAGGTCGCTGGTAGCCAGATGCGAGCCGAAGAAATCGCACGAAAATAGAGTCTGATCTTCCTTGAGAAATGTCACCATAGTTTCCGGCCAATGCACCCAGGGCGTGTAGATGAATTCCAGCGTCCGGTTGCCTAGCGATATCGTCTCGCGGTCCTTGACCTCGATAAACCTATTATCCGGTATCAGGAGCAAATCCTTAAGCATCTCCTTGCACTTTGGCGTGCAGACGCACTTGGCCATCGGGTAAGCAGCCAGGACATCCGGTATGGAGCCGGAATGGTCCTGCTCGGCGTGATGGGCGATGACGTAATCGATGCTGGTTACGCCCAGCTCTTTGAGGTTATCCATCAGCACTTCGCGCTTGGCCGGGTCAACTGAATCTATCAGCGCGGTCTTATTCGAGCCCTTTATCAGGTAACTGTTATAGCTGGTACCGTCCGGCAAAGGAATAAGCTCGTCAAATAGACGGCGGTCCCAGTCAATGGCGCCGACCGTAAAAACATCCTTCTTCAGCTCTCTTATTTTCATATTAATCTATCCTTTCGAATTTATCCTTACCCACGCCGCAGAGCGGACAGACCCAGTCGTCAGGAATATCCTCGAAGGCGGTGCCAGGTTTTATGCCTGATTCCGGGTCGCCCTTTTCGGGTTCATAGATATAACCGCATACGGAGCATTTATACTTCTTCATTTTACTGTCTCCTTCCGGTTTATCCTCTTTAATATAAGTAGGCGCACTGGCCGGAGCCGTTCCGCGCTTGACTTTATGGTAATAATCGTAGGTCATGGCTTCGGCATTGCCGGTGATTTCGGCGTCTATCACCCGGCCGATGAATATGGTATGCGTTTCCACGTCAAAACTGCTGACAACCTCGCATTCCAGGTAACCGATAGAATACTGCTCCACTACCGGCGCGCCGGTCTGGCCGGCCCGGTACCGGACGCCTTCAAATTTATTAATATCCCGCCCGCTCTTAAACCCGAACGTGCCGATAAGATTCATGGGCATATCCTGCGCCAGTATCGAAACGGTGAATACTTTGCCGACCGTGATGAATTCGTGTGTCAGGTTCTTTTTGTTGATGCTTACGGCTATGGTAGCCGGCTCAGAGGTCACCTGAAATACGGTATTGGCAATCTGTCCATTGATTTTATCCCCTTTTTTGGAGCATATCAAGTACAAACCGTAGCTTATTTTGTAGAATGTTTTAGGGTTCATCGTCTTATTCAATTCTTACCCGGCGAATGATCCTTGGATAGTTGCTCTTCCAGGTATTTTATGGCCATCTTGGCGTCTTCCTGCTCCTCGCCCAGCGGCGCGACGTCAAGATAAGTTTTATATTCCTTAAGCGCTTCGGCCAGCTTACCCAGCTCTACATAACTCCGGCCCAGTTCGTAACATATAGTCGCTTCCATATCGATATCATCCACCGGATTATTCCCCCGGGCAATAAGCAGATATTTAACCGCGTTCTCATATCGGCCGCCGGCCAATTCCAGCCGGGCCAGTCCGGTATAACATTCAGGATCATCAGGTTTATATTTTGCCCCTTCCTTAAAACAGTTGTAGGACAGGTTATAATACTTGGGGGCATCATCCTTGTATTCAGTCGATGCCAGGAATTGCTCATACATAAAATAATAGGCGTAGCCCAGCTTAATGTAGGCATCGGCGTAGCCAGGCTTAAGAGCGATGGCCTTGCGAAATACCATCTCGGCGCGCTGGGCCTGTTTGTTATTCAACCAGCTTAGACCCAGCTCGTAAAAATCTTCGGCCTTCAGTCCGGACAGGTCGGCATCCGGAGTACCGCCGCAGCCGCAATACGTCAGGATAATTAAAACGGCTGCCAGTAAAATTACTTTCTTCATATCTGTGACAACGCCTTTCTGACTATTTCCTCAGTGGATGACTTGGGCCCGAGAAGTTTAACCGCGTCCTTAACATTTTTCTCCGCGGTGATGCGCTGGTAACCCAGCGAAACCATGGCCAATATCGCATCGGCCGCCGCGGACCGGTCGGTGGACGTAGTAAAATCACTCTGACCCATAGGTAATCTGGTGCTGACAGTCTCTTTCAGTTCCATAATGATTCGTTGAGCTGTTTTCTCACCGACGCCTTTTATCTTGGCCAGGAACTTGACGTCATCAGATATAATCGCCCGGCAAGTCTGCTGGACCGAAGCGCCCGAAACGATGCGTAACGCCATTGACGGCCCGACCCGTGTAACCATCATTAAAAGCTGGAATAACTGGCGCTCATCGCCGGTAGCAAATCCGTAAAGCCCTATCTCAGTCGCGCCCATGCCGCCTGATATGGCCAGATGTGCGAATAATTTCACCTGTCCTTCCGCCGGCAAGGCATCGTAAGTTGATGCCGGTATCAGAAACTTAAAAGCAATGCCGTTGACTTCCAATACCGCGGCGGCCGGGTTCTTGCTCTTTATTTGTCCGATAAAATAATCAAACATAAACCTCTGATTTCACTGATTATGTTATCCGATAGAAACCCTGTTACCGCCGTATTTCTTGGAACGATACATCGCCTCATCTGCTGATTTTATCAGTGAATAACTGCTCTGGAAAGGACGCAGGCGGCTGACGCCGATACTGCCGGTAATTTGCTTCTTGAATGTTTGTTCTATCTGCTTGCGTATCTTGTCGGCCGAACGCATGGCCATATCTTCATACTGGCCGGGAAGAAGGATGACGAATTCGTCACCGCCGTACCTGAAAGCTGTATCAATCTTAGGCCTGATGACCCTATGGACAATCCGGCCGACCTCGTGCAAAACCTTATCGCCTTCGAGATGACCTTTGGTATCATTGTATTCCTTGAAACCGTCCAAATCAATCATTATCAGGCTGAGCGGGTTCTTGGTGTTATTGGCTTTATCCACGGCTTTGTTTATCATAACGTTAAAATGTCCGCGGTCAAAAAGCCCGGTCAGGCCGTCCGTGATGGCCATCTTAAGGACTTTCTGCTCCAGCTCCTTGCGCCGGCGGATATCCTTGGCAATCCCCAATGTCCCGATTATCCGTCCGCTGGCGTCGCGGAAATAGGTCATGCTGGTGCTGATCGGCATCATCCGACCGGACTTATTCTTCAGCCGGGTCTCGTAATCTATAACCTTGCCGTATTTCTTAAGGGTATCAAGAAGCTTGTACCGGTCTACCGGGTTGAAATAAAGGTCGGAGATAGCCTTGCCAATCAGCTCTTTCTTGGCATAACCCAGAAAATACTCCACGGAATTGCTGCATTCGACGACCTTGCCATGGTTATCGCTGATGACAATCATATCCGGCGAGGCCTCCAGAAATATCTGGAAATAATCTACAGCCTTAGGTGAAATCTTATTCATAATCCTGATTAGGATATACTTTATAGCCGTGCAGTCAAGTTTATTAGTGCGTCACATTCCAATTTCCTTGACATTCCGGGATTCCTTTATAAATTAAATTACGTAGTGTCGTTATAAACTGTCTATTGTTATATAGTATATGAGAAATTATGACCTATCCCTGACACCGCACTTGGTTGCCCGCTACCTGGGCAAACCGCCGGCCGATTTCACCCGGGCCGACCTGGTTAAGTTCATCAAAGCCAATAACATCCAAATGCTCAATTTCCGCTATGTGGGCGGCGACGGCCAGCTCAAGACCCTCAACTTCGTGATTACCGGCCTGAAACAACTGGAAAGCATCCTGGCGGCCGGCGAACGGGTAGACGGCTCATCCCTGTTTTCCTACATCGATGCCGGCTCCAGCGACCTCTATGTCATCCCACGCTACCGGACCGCGTTCGTCAACCCATTCTCGGCCATACCGGCCGTGGATGTGCTCTGCTCTTATTATACCAGCAAAGGCGACCCGCTGCCCAGCGCGCCTGAACGCATCATCGCCCTGGCCCATCAATCGCTCAAGTCCGCTACCGGGCTGGGCATGGAAGCTATGGGCGAACTGGAATATTATGTCTTGTCCGGCAAGAATCCGCTTTACCCCAGCAACGCCCAGCGCGGTTACCACGCCTCCGCCCCGTTCGCCAAGTGGGAATACCTCCGCCTTGAGGCCGTCCAGGCTTTGGCCTCAATGGGATGCTCCATTAAATACAACCATTCCGAGGTCGGCCATATCCCCGATGCCGAGATGGAAATGGAACAGCACGAAATAGAGATGCTCCATATTCCCATAGAAGAGGCGGCTGACCAGGTAGTCCTGGCCAAGTGGGTACTTCGGATGCTCGGCCATAAATACGGCGTGACCGTGTCCTTCGCCCCTAAACTGCTGGTCGGACATGCCGGTAGCGGCATGCATATCCATACCCGGCTGGTCAAGAATAACCGGAACATGATGCTCGACCATAACAAGCTGAGCGATGTCACCCATAAGGTCATCGCCGGCTACCTCAAGTTGGCCGCATCGCTGACTGCCTTCGGCAACACCGTGCCGGTATCTTATCTGAGGCTGGTACCCAAACACGAAGCGCCGACCAACATCTGCTGGGGCGACCGCAACCGCTCGGTGCTGGTGCGCGTACCGCTGGGCTGGCGCAACGAACGCGATATGGCCCGCAACGCCAACCCGCAGGAAAAGTCCAAATCGCCCGGCAATAGCGACAGCCAGACCGTGGAATTCCGCTGCCCGGACGGTTCGGGCAACATCCATTTATTGATGGCCGGCCTGGCCGTGGCCGCCCGGCACGGGCTGCAGATGGCCGGCGCGCTCGACCTGGCCCGCAAGCTATACGTCGATGTCAATATTTTCCACGATGAGTTCAAGAAAATACAAAAAACACTGCCACAGCTGCCGCTTTCCTGCTGGCAATCAGCCGACTGCCTGTTATATGACCGGGCCGTTTACGAGAAGGATAACGTCTTCTCTTCCAAGGTCATTGACGGCATCGCCAAGAAACTCAAAAGCTACGATGACAAGAACCTAAGCCATAGACTATACGGTAAAACCCAGAAAATAAAGGAGCTGATTAACCAATATCTACACTGCAGCTAAAATAGGACGCAAATTTTCACAGGCCTTCGGAGTTCTGATTATCCTGTAAATCTGCGTACCATAAAATATGCCTAAACAAGATTACAACGATCTGAAATTCTACCAGGGCTTGGGCTTCAAGTCCGGCGTAGAGATACACCAGCAGTTATTCACCGCCAAAAAGACCTTCTGCAATTGCCCGGCCGGGCAGTACACTCCGAAATACGACGCCGAAATCCTGCGCCATATGCGCCCGACCCTATCCGAACTGGGCGAATACGACGGCTGCGCCCTGATGGAATTCAAGACTAAAAAGCAGGTCATCTACCGGCTCAAACGCGAAACCACCTGCACCTACGAGATGGACGACACCCCGCCCTTCCTGGTCAACCAGGACGGACTGGATATCGTCATCGAAATCGCGCTGCTCCTCAACTGCTCGCTGGTGGACGAAATGCACATCTCGCGCAAGCAATACCTGGACGGCAGCATCCCGACCGGATTCCAGCGCACCTCCGTGGTCGGCATCAACGGCTGGATACCCTATAAAGACCGGAAAATCGGCATCAGCCACATCTGCTACGAAGAAGACGCCTGCCGGGAGATATCCGACGTCGGGCACAAAATAGTATTCAAGACCGACCGGCTGGGCATGCCCCTGATAGAGGTCATCACCTATCCGGATATGCGGACGCCCGAAGAGATCAAGGAAGTGGTTACCGAGCTGGGACGGCTGATACGCTCCACCGGTAAGGTCCGCCGGGGCATCGGCTCGGTCCGCCAGGACGTCAATGTCTCGGTCACCGGCGGCTCGCGGGTGGAAATCAAGGGCGTGCCCAAGGTCGGCTGGATTCCGACCCTGACCCATCACGAAGCACTGCGCCAGCGCGACCTGCTGGCCATATCCAAACTGCTGGCCCAGCGTAAAATCACCGAGGCCGGACTCAATACCCCAAAAAAAGATATCACCAAAGAATTGGCTAATGCCAAATCGGAAATAATCCAATCCGCCTTGTCTGCCGAAAGCGTGCTGGGCGGCATAAAACTCACCGGACTGGCCGGCATCCTCAACCAACCGGCACAGCCGACCAAAACATTCGCCGACGAGATTGCCGGACGGCTCAGGGTAATTGCCTGCCTGGACAAGATGCCTAATTTCTTCCATACGGACAAGTACCCGGAATATCCCGGCTCGGCCGAAGACCTGGCGCAGATAAAAAAAGCGCTGGATATCGGCAAGGACGATGCCGGCGTGGTAGTCTGGGGCTCGGCCGGCGACGTGGCTACGGCACTGGAAGAGACCCGCCTGCGCGTCATAGACGCCGTCAGGGGCGTGCCCAACGAAACCCGCCAGCCGTTCCGGAGTGGCATCAACGACTTTGAACGCATCCTGCCCGGCGCCAACCGGATGTATCCGGATACCGACTCGCCGCCCACCCGGATAACCAACGAGCGCATCGAAGCCATCCGGGCACAGATGAAAGAACCTCCGATGGTCAGGGAAAAACGCTACCTCGGGCTGAGCATCCCGCCCCGAATATCTTGGGAACTGGCCGACTCTATCCGGGCAACAGCTGCTGATAGGATATTCAGCGACACCAAGGCCAACCCCACACTGGTAGCCGTGACGCTCACCCAGCAGATGAAAGCGCTCCGGCGCAAGGGCGTGGACGTAGCTAAGATAACCGACAGCGCCCTGACCGAAATGTTCACATTGTATGCCAAAGGCGCGTTCTATAAAGAAGCCATCCCGGCCATCCTGTCCGAATTGCCGGCAAACGGCAAAGACGGCGTTAAAGGCGTGATTGACCGCCTGAAGCTCAGCCCCATACCCGAAAGCAAGTATGACAGTTCAATCAAAGAAGTGATAAAGGCAAACGCATTCAAACCCTACCATACCAAGGATACCGGGATAGCCGACAAAAAGGTCCGCTACTACGCCGGGAAAATAATGAAAAAATATCTGGGTCGAATAAATGGCCAGCTCCTGAATAAATATATCCAACACCAACTTGCATAAAATTATCCTACTGCTCATTTCACTTGAACCATAATCAACAATTCCCTTTGTGCTCTTAGTGCCTTTGTGGTGAGATTATAAACGGCACGGTCCTGGAAAAACTCATACAAAAAGTAATCTAAACCCAACATCTACGACCATTTCTTTTTTATCTTCAAAGCCGCGAAGGGAGATATGGATTTCGGTTCAATACGTAGGTAATGCCAGTAGTTATTGTAGGTAGAGCCGATAGTGATTGCAGGTGGGGCTGATAGAAGTTGTAGGTAAGGCCGATAGAAGTTGTAGGCAAAGCCGGTAGAAGTTGTAGGTAGAGCCGGTAGAAGTTGTAGGCGAGGCCGATAGAAGTTGTAGGTCAGGCTGGTAGAAGTTGTAGGTTAGGCCGGTAGTAACTGCAGGTTAGGCCGGTAGTGATTGCAGGTAAGTCCGGTAGTTATTGTAGGCGAGTCAGGTTAGGATAGAGGGTGAGGGGGTATCTACCCCTAGTCTGGGGGAATACCCCTATTTTGGGGTATTTTGAGCACAAAATCCTCAGTGAAGGTGCTAATTTAAATATTTCAGAAAGCTGAATCTACCAGCTTAAAATATGAAATTTAGCACCTTCAGGTTAATCCGGCTATTAATAATTTTATGGTAAAATAAACGGTTTTAGCCCATCTTTCCTGTACATATAAATGGTTTGCCTCACCCAGGCATAAGAACGGTCAAGGATTTCAGCAATCGATTTGAAAGTGAATCCATTATTTGAAAATTGAAGGACCTTAAGCCGTAAGAAATTACTCTTATTATTACGCTGACGGGATTTAAGCATTTCAAACTTGATTATCTTCTTTTCCTCCTCGGTAAGTTTTATAAAAGGATGCGGGTACGGCATAAATTATAAATGCGGGACAGACCACACACCTGCCCGACGGTCAGGCGGGTTTTCTTTTTCGCTATCTATGCGGCCTCCAAGACAAAGTTTTTACAAAATCACTAAATAATCCGATGATAATGGCTCTGGCAACTCTTGGCATACCCGTGAATTTAATAAACTTCACCCTGGACATCAAGTAAAACCTGCATTACAAAATGCGTCCTTACAGGAGGCAGTAGCTCTGGTCTGTCCCACTTTGTCCACAAAATTAGTGGTCCGTCCTGCTTTTCCCCGGATTAAATTTAGGCTGAGAATACTCTTTATTTATATATCCTTCTATTTCTACTTCAAGCTCCCTCATCCGATATAAATCTATTTTATCCATAATTTCTTTGGTCAACCAATTAATTGGAGTTTTCTTTTCTTTAGCAATTATTTCAACCCTAAATATACTTTGATCAAAATATAAATAATCTTTATTTTCCATATACCATTGTTTTATTTTACCCACAGAATTTCGAATACTATTTGTATCAGCTTCGGCTCGGTAAATAGTAATTAAGTCAGAGGTATCTATTAGTTTTTTTAAAACCTCAAAACCATATAAACGTACTGATAATTTATTGTTTTTTAGAGATTCTATCAATATTGGAATTATTAATCGATTAGATAGTTCCAAATTAATTAACACTCTCATAGCTACAAGTTGTAATGTTTCGTTCTCTTCATATAATAACATTTCTAAAAGCGATAAAATCAGAGACCTCCCTTTAAGTTGCTGTAAAATTTCCATTATAGCACCTTGAATTGCCTCATCACCATCTGTATCCAAAATCTCAAGAAAATCTCGTAATAGTGTATACTCCATCCCAGATATAAATGAATCTTGCCGCTTTCTTTCTCTTGACATATCTAATAATTCCATATGCAAACTTCTTAATGCATATAACCGAGTTTTACCATTACAGCTTTTTAGAACTTTAGGCAAATCTGCTAATAATTTATTATTCACCGTCCATCTAATCATTTCCGCCATATCTTTGTGAAGAAGATTAGATGGAGGAACAGTTAAATATGGCCCATCCGGATCATCCCTATAAAATAAAAACCATACCCCTTCCTTGTCAACTTCGTACGGTTCTTCATTGCAACCATAACGTGGTTTTTTATTTAACCCAGGAACAATTATACTGATTTTTTTTATACTCGAAGGACCTTTTATCACCTCGTAAATCTCAATCTCACCAATATCTGTTGCTTTCGGTGATGCTTCTCCTCGAGTAATATGAATTAATTTCCCTGTGACTATTATATCACTCCGGTTAATAAACTCTGTTGTTGCCCACGGCTGTAGAAGCCCCCCTACATACATCACATGCATAGAAGAATCATATTGAGAATTAAAATTCCCACAAGACACCAACAAACCTAAACTAATAGCAATACCGGAAATAAAATATTTTTTTATCATATTTTGCTCCTATTTACTCGAGGGACACACACCTGATTTTCTTTCTCACTTGGGGTGGGGACACATCCCACGCCGCCAAACCATCTATTCTCCTACTTCAGCAGGCACAATTTTTCTTAAATCGTGTTCACTCCCTACCGGGACTGTTAGATATGATATGCTTTTAGCCGGATTAGTCAATTTATTCGGTCTGAGCTTACTTCAGATATGTAGATGTGAATGCCTCGACCTCGGGTATGCCGCCCTGCAATATCAGATACCCATCGTGCGGTTCGCGTTCGGTTATTTCGCCGGCCACGGGCGTGAGCATCATCTCTTTTACCTTTTGCGGTTCGGTAGTGTGCCCGAGCACCCAACACAGCTTCATATAGGCCACTTCCGGTAACATATTGGCGCAGGGTATGATACCCAAATCCATCAGGTCGCGGCCGGTGTCGTAGACATACATCTGGACGTAGCCCCAAAGGGTCTGAACGGTCATGACCACAGTAATGCCCTTCTGGACGGCCTTCTTGAGGGATGGATATAACGGCTTGTTGACGTGGCCTAGTCCGGTGCCGGCGATAACGATGCCCTGGTAGCCGTTGTCTATTAAGGAGTCTATCATATCCGGCTTCATATTGGGGTAGTAATATACGATGGCTACCTTTTCATTGAAGGCGGTGTCTATCTTAACGTTGCGGTCCTTGCGCCGGCGTTTGTAATCCTGGGTGAAGAACTTGAACTCGGTGGGCGAGACCAGCCCGAGCGGGATGTTGCCGATGGTCCGGAAGGTGCTCCGGTAGCTGGAGTGCATCTTGCGGACCCTGGTGCCGCGATGGAGCAGGCAATACTGGTCGCTGGTCGGGCCGAACATACATATCATTACCTCGGCGGCGTCGCTCTCGGCGGCGGTCCGGACGGAGTTTATCAGGTTGAGCGCGGCGTCGCTGGAAGGCCGATCGCTGGAGCGCTGGGAGCCGACCATGACGATGGGCACGGGCGAGTCCTGGACCATAAAG
The DNA here is from genome assembly GCA_041658285.1 of Candidatus Brocadiia bacterium. Taxonomy (NCBI): domain Bacteria; kingdom Pseudomonadati; phylum Planctomycetota; class Candidatus Brocadiia; species Candidatus Brocadiia bacterium. Next base: position 33,913 of record JBBAAP010000013.1, on the reverse strand, counting down.
GACAGGATGGCCGCGGTATGGTGCATGGTGTCGGTGCCGTGGCCGATGACGATGCCTTCGGCGCCTTCCTTGATTTCCTTGCCGATGGCCTGGGCCGTGGCGATGTATTGCTCCGGCCCCATGTTCTCGCTGAAGACTCCAAAAAGCTTGATGGTCTTGAGGTTGCAGATGTCGGCCAGTTCGGGCACGGCGCCGTAGAGCTCGCCCGGGGTAAAGGCCGGGATAACCGCGCCGGTGCGGTAGTCCAGCCGCGAGGCGATGGTGCCGCCTGTGCCCAGCAGGGTGACATTGTGCTTCTTGGGGTCGTAGGGAAACGCCTTTTCGGGTATCTTGTAGATGGCCTCTTTATAGCCGACCTCTTTGATTTCGGTGATGACGTTGATGTTGATGCCGGTATTGTAACCGGAATGGAGCTTGAGCACGATATGGAACGGGTCGCCGGTCTCGGAACGGGGCAGGATGATACCCTTGAACTCACCTTTAGAGGTATTGATGACCACATCGCTCCAGACCTTGACGTTATGTTTTATCAGGGTCTCCTTGGCCTGTCCTTTGTAGCCTTTGTATAAATCAGCGGTCATATGAATTTGTCCCTACGTTAAAAGCCTTTAATTTAGCTCTTGGAGCGGCTGAGTCAAGTAAATCCGTATGGCGTGATTTCCCTGATTATATTGACATTAGGCGCTTAGAAGATATTATCTCCCTTTCCAATGCTGAAACACTGTCTGGTTAAGACTGACTTCGGATGGTGCGGCTTGACAGCCGATGCCGGAGGAACCATTAAGAAAATCGTTCTGCCCGGCAGGAATAAGCAATCGGTACTGAAGCGATTAGGCATCAAGACCGCGGATTACGCAGATTATTCCGGCAATAAACTTGCCGAAGAATTAAGGAATTATTTCCGGGGCCGGAAGGTCAGGTTTAAGACCAAACCGGACCTGAGCGAATGCACCAGATTTGAAAGGAAGGTCTACCGGACATTACAAAGGATACCTTACGGACGGGTGATAACCTATTCGGAACTGGCCCGCCGGGCCGGAGTTCCGGGCGGCGCCCGGGCTGTGGGTAACGCCATGGCTAGGAACCCATTGCCGATACTGATACCCTGCCACCGGGTGGTCCGGAAGAACGGACAAATCGGTAATTTTTCGGCCATCGGCGGCGCGGGATTAAAATATAAACTTTTGAAACTGGAGAAAGCACGATGATAAACAAAGAGATGCTCGATATAATGGCCTGCCCGCTATGCAAAGCCGATGTCAGGCTGGAAGGCGCCAAGATTATCTGCACCCGGCCGGAATGCGCCTGCCGCTTCCGGATTGAAGACGATATCCCGGTGATGCTGATGGAAGAAGCCGAACGTCCCTGCCCCAAGTGCGGCCAGCAACGGGAATGGCTGGATGGCCAGGACCTGTTAAAATGCGCTAAATGCGGCAATCAGTTCAGACCCCTGTCGAAAGGCCAAGGTTAATGGATAAACGAACAATCCTTTTCGTATTACTGACCCTGCTGATATGGATGGGCTATATCTTTTATGTGGCGCCTTATTTTAATCCTCCGCCCAAAGAGCAGCCTAAACTGCCGATAACCCAGGCTGATAATAAACCCGCTGTGACGCCAACGCCAGCCACCACTGTAAATGCGCAGCCGGTCTCAAACACTTTGACAGCATACAAGCATCCCGACGTGCCGTTGACAAACAAAATCATCGGCAACGATTATATCCAGGCATCATTTACCAATAAAGGAGCGGCTTTAGAATCGGTAACGCTTTCCAAATACTGCAAGTCAAAGAGCAAAGACGCGCTCAAACTGGTATGCCCTATCGAAGTCATCAACCAAAATAATTTCATCCTTTCCTTGACTGGATACGAAGCCGAAATGCGCAATGCCAACTGGGTTATCGCCGAAGAAACGCCGGGCCAGTCAGTCACTTTCCGCTACACGGCCGATAACGGAGTAATTATTTTAAAACAATTCTCCGTCCAGGGCAACTACTCTCTTGATTATAAAATCTCGCTGGAAAATACTTCGGACAAGCCTATTACCCCAACCCTAACAATCGGCGGCATTAACGGCATCATCGCCGAGCAGAAAGACCAGATTGATTTATTCGGCGTGCGGGCTTATAACGATAAGATCAAAAATAAATGGTATGTCAAGGACGAAGTAACGCCGACCTCGCTGATAAAAGACAAAGATAACAACGACCGCAAGACCAAGGTTGGATTGCTCATCACCGATCTTGAACGCGCCCGCAAGGCCGGACGCGAACAGGCCGATAAGGTTGAATGGGCCGGACTGGTGAATAAATATTTCGCCAGCATCCTCATTCCGGCTAACCCGGCCGATATCGCTGAATACAGCTTCAGCCTGATGGATAACAATAAAATCAGCTTCGCCCTTACGGCTAAGGAATTCACGCTCAACCCGGCCGGCAAGCAGTCATACGATTTCACCTTCTACAGCGGACCAAAACTCGCTTCGGAATTGGCCGCCATGTCTAAATCAGGGCTTGACAACCTGCTTAATTACGGGATGTTCGGGTTCATCAGCAAAATAATCCTGTTCCTACTGGCCTCTATTTACGGACTTTTCAAGAATTACGGCGTGGCCATTATCATATTAACCATCATCATCAAGGTAGCGCTTTTCCCGCTGACCAAGAAAAGCCAGGTCTCGATGTATAACCTCCAGAAACTGACCCCGCGCATCAAGGCACTGCAGGAACAATTCAAGAACGACAAGCAGCGGCTGGCCTCAGAACAGATGAAACTGTGGAAGGAATACGGCGTTAATCCGCTGAGCGGATGCCTGCCGATGTTCTTCCAGATACCGGTATTCATCGGCCTTTGGCAGGCGCTGTCGCTTTCTATCGAGCTGAGGCAATCGACGTTCATGCTCTGGATTTCCGATTTATCACAACCTGACGTGCTGTTTAATCTGCCGTTCACGATGCCGTTAGTTGGATGGACCGAATTACATCTTTTGCCGTTATTGATGACAGCATCATGGCTGATACAATCATTAACCCAGCCTAAATCGCCCGACCCGCAGACCCGCCAACAGCAGAAGATGATGATGTTTATGCCCTTGATATTCATGTTTATGTTCTACAACTTCCCGTCAGGCCTGACACTCTACTGGTTCACCTCAACGTTATTAGGCATTGTCGAGCAATTACTTATCAAGAAATTCTACTTAAGGTAATGGTTAGACCAGAGGATACGATTATCGCCATAGCCACACCGGCGGGCAACTCATTAAAAGGCATCATCAGGCTTTCCGGACCAAAGACTTTCAGAATAATCAAAGGGCTCTTTTCGCCGCGGCTGACAGATAGTTATTGTAAATCGCATGGAAAAACAATAGAGGGAACCCTCCAGCTAAAAGGTATGAATACGCCGGCGGCCTTATATCTTATGAAATCACCTCATTCGTATACGCGTGAAGATGCGGTTGAAATCCACACCATAGGCGCTGAGGTATTACTGCAGGAAATCGTCCGACAGTTCCTGGCCAAGGGGGCCAGGCTGGCCCAACCCGGTGAATTCACCAGACGGGCTTACCTCAACGGGCGCATCAACCTGGCGCAAGCCGAAGCCGTTCTGGATATTATCAAGAGCCAGAATGAACGGGAACTCGCCCTGGCCAATAAACAATTACAGAACCACTTTGCCAAACGCGTAACCTTTATCAATAGCCGGCTGTTAGACCTAATCAGCAGGATTGAGCTATCCCTGGATTTCTCGGACCAGGACTTCAAGATTATCCAACCGGAAGAAATAAAGACCGCCCTTAAATACCTGACCGGACAGCTTGGTTCAATGCTTAAATCTCAAGAACAGTCACAGACGCACAAAGAAGGCGTTGTATGCGTTCTATTCGGACGGACTAACGCCGGCAAATCCAATATTTTTAATCGGCTAGTTCCGGATAAGAAAAATATCGTCAGTCCGGTTGCCGGCACAACCCGTGATTACATCGAAGGCGTCTATACGCACGGCGGTAAGCGATTCATAATCTTCGATACGGCCGGTATGACCGGCGTTCCTGATAACCGGACAAAGCAATCACGCCGATTAGCCAATCAGACGCTGGGTTCGGCTGATATCCGCATAATGGTCATTGACGGGCATCGGGGCATTACAAAGAATGACCGCGCCCTATCGGCAAAACTGGACGCCGGTAAATCTATTATTGCCCTAAATAAATGCGACCTGAGTATAAAATCAAATGCCGCCTTCGGTAAAACATGCGTTGTCCGGACATCGGCCCGGACCGGACAGGGGATTACCGCACTGAAAGAAGCCCTGGTTAAACTGGTTTCCAATAATCAGATAGACCGCTCCAGCAGCGACATTACCGTCAACAACCGGCATCGAAACTGCCTGGATAAAACACTGTCCAGCCTAAAACACGCCCTATCTGTCGTTGATAAAGAACAAACCTATGAGCTGGTCGCGCTGGACCTGCGCGAGGCGTTAGATAGCCTGGGGCAAATTACCGGCCAGTCCGTAACCGATGATATCCTGAATAATATTTTCAGCCGGTTCTGTATCGGGAAGTAATATGATTAAGACATTCAAGCAAGCATATGACTATCTCAAGACGCACACCGACTACGAACGGATGGCTAAATACCATTACAGCCAAAAGACCTTTAATCTGAAGCGGATGGAATCACTGCTGGATAAACTAGGCCGTCCGCAGCAAGGGCTTAGGTTCATCCATATTGCCGGCACCAAGGGCAAGGGCTCGACGGCAATTATCACTGCAAGAATACTTTCGGCTTCGGGATACAAAACCGGGCTTTTCACTTCGCCCCACCTGATTAATATCACCGAAAGAATCCAGATAGACGGAGCATCAATTCCAAACAGTATTTTCGCCCGATTGATGAATGATATCAGAATCGCTTCGCGGAATATCAAAGGGTTAACCTTCTTCGAACTTATTACAGCTATGGCTTTTCTTTATTTCCGGGATAACCGGGTGGACTTCGCGGTAATAGAGGTCGGACTGGGCGGCCGACTGGACTCAACCAACGTCATTACGCCTCTGGCCAGCATAATAACCCGACTGGATTTCGACCATATGGACAAACTCGGTAATACCATATCCCGAATTGCCCGGGAAAAAGCAGGGATTATCAAGCCCGGCGTTCCGGTCATAACCATAAAGCAACAATATCAGGATGCAATGCGGGTCATTCGCGATTCAGCTATCAAGAATAAATCACCGCTTTATGTAGTCCAGAATAAAACTAACCGACCCTACCCTGCGCCTCTGATTCTGGGCCAGCACCAAAACGAGAATATCGGCCTGGCTCTGGAAGTCATTAAACTACTCAACCTCCAAGGATATATCAACGTGGAATCGCCGAAGATAAAAAGCGCTCTAAAAGGATTGCGCCTGCCCGGCAGAATAGAAATCATCAGCCACCGCCCCGGCATAATTATTGACAGCGCTCACAATCCAGTGGCTATGGAAGCGGTCAGGGACACGGTCGTTAAATTGGACCATCGAAAACTGATTCTGGTCATCGGCATTTCCATGGACAAGGATATACCGAAGATGCTGGATATCATCATGCCCATTTCCGACACAGTCATTTTTACGAGCACAAAACATCCCCGCCTTTTGGCGCCGATAGATTTCACGCCTTATCTAAAAGAAAGCTATCTGGAACGCCCAATATTCCTCGACCCAGATTACCGCCGGGCCATGCGGCTGGCAAAGCACCTAGCCAACAAGAATGATTTGATACTGGTTACAGGTTCATTTTATCTGGCAGGCGAGGTGCTCAAATCAATGGGCTGTTCTATTTAGGCGCAGGAGATGTTTCTGACTTAGGTTGCTCAGGCGTAACCGGAGCAACAGGCGCCGGAGGAGTCGGCGGCGGCACTACCGGAGCTACGGGCGGAGTAGGCGTTACAGGGTTAACTGCGGCCGGGGCAATTGGCTTCGGCGTTTCCGGAACAACTGTTGCCGCTGCCGCAGGAGCAGACGGAACCAGCGTATTAGGTGCCGCCGGGCTATAAGCCGCCATAGGCATCGGCGCGCGTATCACCATTTGCTGCGACCTGATAATCGTATAAATAAGCGTAAGCACCGCGAAGATACCGACAATCCCGGCTACAGCCAGAAGGATATCCTGCCTGTCTTTGGTTGGCGGATAATAGTCGTCACCCTGAGCGCCCACCCGGCGACGAACCACGACTTCCTCATATTCGCCGTTCTCATCGGAATACATCGCCGGCCGGCCCTGTTTAACCGGCGCTTTTTTTACCGATTCCAATATCGGCATCAGGGAGCCTCCGGCTAATTTACCCACGACCTTCTTGCATTTACTGCATTTTATCTTAGAGCCGTCGGGCAATGCAGAGACGTCAAACCGGGAATCGCAGATAGGACATTCAATAATATTCGCCATAATTGATTTTAATGATTACCAATATGAATAAAATTGTCAAGAAAATTAACGCCCGATTAACCTAAATCACCAGCATCGCATCGCCATAGCTGAAAAACCGGTATTTTCTGCTTATCGCTTTCTTATAAGCGTTAAGCACCTTCGGACGACCGGCAAATGCAAAAACCAGCGCCAGTGGTGTGCCGTGCGGCTGATGGAAATTAGTTATCAATCCATCCACCAGCTTGAATTTATAAGGCGGACGGATAAAAAGGTCCGTGTTGCCGCCCACTACCGACGCCCGGGGAACGTTGTGCTGTTGCAGCCAGGGATGAACCAGCATTGACGAGATATATCCTGACACCGTCTCCAAAACCCTGGTCACGGTGGTACCCACGGCGATGATGCGCCGGTGGTCGCGCTTGGCCTGCATTATCTCGCGCACCGCATCGGGCATAACCTCAAACTGCTCTGCCTCCATTTTATGCCCGGACAAATCTTCTGATTTAATCGGCTTGAAAGTGCCCGGGCCGACCTGCAAAGTCACGTAAACGAACCTGACTCCCTGTTTAATCAACCGGTTAATCAGCGGCCTGGTAAAATGAAGCCCGGCCGTCGGCGCGGCGATGGCGCCTGGCGCATGAGCGTAGACCGTCTGATAATCCCTGATATCGCTGGCCCGAAGCCTGCCGGAAGTGTTGTCCCGTTTAATATACGGCGGTAACGGCGCTACACCCAACCGCGCCAGCATATCCTCATCAAAATCGGACGGGAGTTTCACCTGCCAGCGATCAGCGGTCCGGCCGGCAAGCACCGCCCGGACACGATTATCCACCATACTGACTAACTCCTCACCTTTATTCAATCGGCGATTGCTGGCCAGCATTGCCTCCCAGATGTTATCTCCGGTATTCTTGACCAAAAGCATCTCCACCCGGCCTCCGGTCAGCCGCTGCATAATCATCCTGTAAGGCAACACCCTGGTATTGTTCAGAATAATCAAGTCGCCCGGCACCAAGTATTTCTCTATATCGAAAAACCGGCAGTGCTCTATTCCATCCGCCTTCCTGCGCATAACCAACAACCGGGAGCTATCTCTGGGCCGGGCCGGATGCTGGGCAATCAGTTCTGGCGGCAAGCTGTAATTTAAAGCATTAGTCTTCATAATTTATTTGCGGATAAATACGCCTCCGGTGACATCGGCTATTTTCCGCATTAATTCCGGGTTATTACCCTTCTCCCCAATCATCACCGTATTCATGGTTATCTTGCGGAAACGATTTTGCTTTTCCAGATTAGCAATGATATTTTCATCAACAATATAAGTGCCGTAGGTTGGTTTGCCGTCCGAAAGTATGAATATCGTATCCACATCGGGCTCTTTCATGGCTTCAGTAACCGCGTCATAAAGGTCGCCCCTGCCCCGTCGAATATCCTCCAGTCTATCCCAGATTGACCGGGCAAAATCAATTCCCAATTTCTTATTTGCATCCGTCGCGGCCAGCATGACCGACCCGGTCCGGCGCTTATTCATCCGGGTTGCTTCGGTACTCATAATTATAATATTAAAACAGGCCGTTGAGTTTAGTTTTGACAAAGCCGCTTCCAGCTCTTTAAGGGCGATATCGGCTTTAGTCGAGCTGTCTTTTCCGCCGGACTCGTTTTTCATACTGCCCGAGAAATCAATGACAAATATGATATTCCGGCCCATCACCGGGATGGTAAAAAAAGTCGGGATGGTCTCATCAGGATTAACCTCAAACAACGGCGCCCCGGCCAATGACTCTATCCTGTCCTTATTGGCCTCATACCAACTCATCCAGCCGGTAATGCTGTATTTGTCCGACGCTCCGGTGATATCCGAAAGGGCCGCAATGATGTCATATCTGAGCTGCCACTGCGCATCTTTCAGCCGGTCTATCAGGTAAGGAATATACTTGCAGTCATGCGATTTACGGCTGACCCGGATAGCCGTAGCCCGGACCGCCGGAACCTTATCGGAAAATAACTCAGCGACCGTTTTGAGAATAGTTCCTTTATCTACCGGTATTTGCGCCAGTGATTCCAGCGCCGCTATTCGTATCTGTGGCTGGGTGCTCTTGAGTCCGGACAAAAGATATGGAAACGCTTCTTCGGGGCTGATTTGGGTCAAGGCCTCCAACACGGCCGCCTTTACCGTCCAGTGCGGGTCGTTAACCTTCTTCAACAGCACCGGTAACCCTGATTGCGCCTTCATCCGACCCAGGCATAATGCCGCGGCGGCCCTGACTTCCGGAACAGGGACGCTAAGTTTCTTTATCAAATAATCGGCCGCGTCGGAGTTATCCGGCAAACATCCGATAGCCTCGATTACCTTGACCTGGACTGCATCATCGGGATCATTAATTGAATTAATCAGGTTAACCAGCGTGGACGGATCTTTGATGAGCGATAAAGCCCAAGCCGCGTGCAGACGCATACGCGGACTCTTGGGATTAGCCAGCGGGACCGCGGCCAACCACTCGATTGACGCTTTGTCGGTCATCGCGCCCAAAGCCATGACCGCGCCTTCGCGTATGGGCGCTTCGCCATCGTCAAGCAACCCGCCCAAAATTACGGCCGCATCCTTATTATTAAACTTTCCCAGATTCTTAATCGCACCGATCCGGTCCCAGTAATTACCATAGGAACCATCATTAACCGTCTTATGCAACTCCTCAATAGACTTCTGGTCTTTAGCCGATAAAGACAGTCCGGCCAGCGCGCTGACAATAATTATAGTCAAGAAATGACGCAATTTTACCATTTTAATATAGCTGGCAAAATATCCGGCTTGCTGTTTTTACCGCCTAAAGATTCGGCTGCTGTCCACCGGCTATTTATTCTTCAGAAGGAACAATTCCCGCTGCTGAATCAACGAAAGCTTCGCATTACCCAGCGCCCTGGCGCAGGCCTCCTGAATACCAAGATCTTCTTCCATCAATCCGTTCTTAAGAGCTTCGTACATCTCTTTATTGATGGTCTCAGCCGGGTTGACCCTGAGTATTTCGCCGATGGCTTGGGCCAGCTTGACTCTTACCTCTTTGGCATTTTCCTTATTGACGAAAGAATTTTTAAGCGGCTGGAGCGCCGTAGCATCTCCGAATTTGCCCAATGCCATAGCGGCCGGAATACGAATGCTGTCCGGCCTGTTTTCCAGGGTGGAGCAAAGGGCATCAATGCTTTCCCCGGTAAGGATATATGGTATTCTGGTGTTCCAACTTAGCCAGGGACTCGATAGCGTCGCGGACCATCTTCTCAGCGCGCCGCTTGCTGTCCTCGGCCAGCTTTTCAGACTGAAAAGCCTTTTCGGTCACGGTCTTAACCATTTCATTGGTCACCGGGGTGGCAATATATCCGATAACAGTTTCCTGAAAAATCTGCTGAGCCGTTTCGATATCCCGGGCGTTACCCACCAGTGCGATAGGCACAATCTTGGTCCTGGTATCTTCCTTAAGGCTATCATAAACCGTTTCGCTCTGTTTCTTACCCAATATCTCAACACTGAACACAACCTGGTTGGCTATCTTGCTGTTAATGATAATCAGGTCCTTGGACGGGAATCTCTTAGCGCTGGCCAGCCCGTCCTCGGCGTTAACCGTTTCCACCACATAGCAATTGAGCCGGGTGAGTTCCTTTTTAAGCATATTCCTGATTTCGCTGTCCGGTTCGATAACCAGGACAACACGCTCAACCATTTCAGCGATAGTTTCATTTATGGTGGGAATAACCTTTTCGGATTCGGCATAAGGCTTGCCGGGATTAATCACCAGCATCGCTTCGGCCACCGCGTATTTAACCCGCTTATCCGAGGACGACAGCGCCTCTATCAGCGGCACGCCCATTTTATTCTTGGCCTTTTCAGCGGAATCGGACTTGAGCGGCAGGTCATTGGGCTCGGCCAGCTGTTTCAGAAGTTCGATGCAGGACACAGACACTAACGCGCTGTTATCCTTAAGCGCCCGGCGAAGGGATTCGTAGACGTAAGGCTTGCTGATCAGCGAAGCCATAAATTCCCCCTGCTTAGAATCTATCAGGTCAGCCGAAAGTTTGTTAAAATTCTCTTCGGTCATCTCGCCGCTCTTGACTTTTTCCCGGGCCACTTCCAAAACCGAGTCGGCTTCGTTGAACCGGGCCAGATAAACGCAGACCAGCAACGGCCAAATCGGCTCATAATTCGGGTCCAGGGACAAAGCCGCATAGCAGGCGTTCTCAGCCAGCTCTTCATTAAAAATGAAGTCCGGTATCTCGCGCATGGTAACCTTATTGTTATCCCGGTCCCAACCCCAAACGAAATACTCGCCGTAAAAATTAACCATCACCGAAGGATGGGTGTAATAATACTTCTCGGCCAAGTCATAATAATACTCCTTGGCCGGTTTCATTCTCATTAGTTCCAAACCGGTAATCTTCTTGAGCGACTCAGCCACATAGGTTTTAACCTGCGGTATCTCCTTGGGATTCTCGAATACTTCCTTAAGCCCGGCCAAAGCCCGCTCATCCCTTAAAACGCCCAGAATAATAGCCGCATTCTGGCGAATCAGCGAAGAATCGCTTTTCAAAGCCTCTATCAACGGCAAAACCGCTTCCTTATTTATCTTTTCAAGCGCCTGTATCGCGTATGTCCGGACATTCTCATCCTGGTCAGCCAGCTTATCTACCAGATAAGGGCAGCTGCGCTGGCCGATGGTAGCCAGCATATTGACTGCCTCCCAGCGCTTGTCAAATCCGCCGGTAACCAGCTGTTCCACCCACCGGGAAATTTCCTCAGGGGTAGCCACCATCCGCTGGCGCGCGCCCTTAGCCAGGTCTATCAGCCGGATGGCCGTATCCTTCAATTCCGGCTTGGCCATCATCTCGGAAATCAAAAGGTCTCCGGTCTGGTTAAGCAGGAATCTGACCAGTTCCGAAGAAGGCGACTGCCTGAGCGCCTTTTCGAAATAAACATAGGCGTCAGTATAGCGCCCTTTTTTAACCAAATCGATGCCTTCGCCATAGAGCTTCTTAAACTCGGCGTCATCGGCCCGAGCCATCAGCGGAACCATAATCATCACAGACAATATCAGGAATGCGAAAATCTTCAGCGTGCGCTTCATAATTTATGCTCCTTTATATAAAAATTATTCTGTAAGTATTGCTTAAATACCCGTTATGTCAAGCAAAATTTATAGTATTTACCCTTTATTTGGGGCGGGTTCTGAGATATTCATCAAGCAGTTCTCTCCAGTCCTGCTCCTGTATCACCGGCTTGACATCGGTGGTTTCCATGGCCAGGAATACCGCGTGTGAGAGTTCGGAGAAAACCGGCCTCAGCCGGGCCGGCAACGCCTCGTAGCTGACCGCGTGCGCCACGCCGTTGAACTCGATGATTATTATCTTATCCCTGAAATCAACCCGTTTGAAGTCTTCAAGGTTAATCTGTTCCGGCCGGATTCCCGGCAGTCCGAAGAAATCATCCTGATGTATCAGCTGGGCCATGCCGTCGGCAGTCTCGTCGTCCATAACGCTGACCGAGGGCTGTGATATCTGCTCAAAAACCTCGTCCAGCTTGATACCGCACCGCTTGTAACGGCCGTTTGATATCAGCGCCACGTAACTACCGACAACCTCTTTGGCCATCTTGCCTTCGACCAACTGGAAAAGAGAAACTTTTAATTCGCCTACGTCGGGAATTTCCTTGGGGCCGGAAGCGCACCCGGCAGTAATGATGATTAAACAGGCGGTGACAATGAGAATGCCGGATACCGGGAATGACTTATATTTCATTATACTAATTTGCCAATCTCCGCAGCCGCCTGCTCGAAAGGAACAGCCTTTTTGACGTTGTCTTTGCGGAGTTTAATATCAACGGTGTTATCCTTGACCGTAGACTTGCCGATGGTAACGATAACCGGAATGCCCAGCAGGTCGGCGTCCTTGAACTTGATGCCCGGCGAGATATCCCGGTCGTCCCAGAGCACCTCATCGCCCATGGTGGACGACAGCTCTTTGTATAATTGCTCGGACTTGGCGCGTATGACCGGGTCGTCCAGTTTGATGGAAATAATCAGCACCCGGTAAGGCGCCAGTTCCTTGGACCAGATGATGCCGTTGGCGTCGGACGAACCCTCAATCAGCGCGGCAACGATACGGTTAATGCCGATGCCGTAACAACCCATTATCATCGGCTGGCGAACGCCCTTCTCGTCCAGATACATCGCGCCCAATATATTGGAATACTTGGTTCCCAGCTTGAAGATATGGCCGATTTCCAATCCGTTTTTAATCTGGATACCGCCCCGGCATTTGGGGCAGAAATCTTTATCCGTAACCAGGCGGACATCGGCAACCTTATCCGGCTTAAAATCACGGTCTATATTAGTATTAACCAGGTGCATATCCTTCTTATTGGCGCCAGTGACGAAGTTGGACATCTCCATCACCGCGTAATCGGCGATGATGTCAATACTCTTGAGCCCGACCGGCCCGGAGAATCCTATCGGCCCGCCGGTGACCTTTTCTATGGTCTTTTCATCAGCCAGGTTCGTGTTCGGCTCTTTTAACAGCCGTGATAATTTGGACAGGTTCAGCTCGTGGTCGCCCCTTAACAAAACGGCGATTGTCTTGTCGCCGGCCGTGCATATCATCGTCTTGACCATCTGGTCCGGGCCGACCTTGAGCAGTTGGCCGACGGCTTCAATGGTGGTAGTGCCGGGAGTAACCACCTCTTTGATTTCATTTGCCACAGAGCCCCTGAGAGCACAGAGCCCGCCTAAATCTGATTTCTCTGTGACCTCTGCGCCTCTGTGGCTAACGCCGCATGGCACCAACGTCAGGGTCGCGGCATAACCGCATTTGGCGCATTGGACAAAGATATCCTCGCCCACCGGCGAAGGCGTCATAAACTCCTGAGAGAAATTACCGCCCATAGCACCGCTGTCGCCTTCGATACAGACATAGTTAAGCCCGGCCCGGTCGAATATCCGACGGTATGCCTGATACATCGCCTGGTAATTCTTGTCCAACCCCTGCTCGTCAGCATCAAAGCTGTAGGCGTCCTTCATCAGGAATTCCTTGCTCCGAATGACGCCGGAACGGGGCCGGAGTTCGTCGCGAAACTTGGTCTGTATCTGGTATAGGTTTATGGGCAGTTGCCGGTAAGAATTAATCTCGTTGGCCGCCAGAAAGGTAACGATTTCCTCGTGAGTCGGCCCGAGCATGCAAGGCTTGCCGCTCTTATCATTGAATTGGAATATGATATCGGCCATAGTCTTAAGCCGGCCGGTCCGCTCCCATAGCTCCGGCGGCTGTAAAGCAGGCATCAGGATTTCCACCGCCCCGGCCCTGTTCATCTCCTCGCGAACGATGTTAGCCGCCTTATTGAGCGCCTTGATGCCCAGCGGCAGGTAGATATAAGTTCCGGCTGAAAGCTTGCGGATAAGCCCGGCCCGCACCATCAGCTTGTGGCTGACGGCTTCGGCATCGGCTGGGTCCTCCTTGAGAGTCGGTATTAAAGTTTGTGTCCAACGCATAGGCTGTAGTATTTATCATTTCCCTTGACCCTGACAAGAAAAAGGTTATTTTTACGTAAGCAGATTGAGCTGATATAGCGGATAATGGATATTGATTTATTAAATCAGTTAAATCTGTTCAATCCGCTTACCCAAGAAAGGTACTAATATGGAATGTTCAAACTACAAAGCCAACCTATCGAAATGCAACTGTTCCTATCCGGGCTGTGACCGAAAGGGACATTGCTGCGAGTGCCTGGCGTATCACCGAGCCAATGATGAGCTGCCGGCCTGCTTTTTCCCCAACAGCGTCGAAAAAACTTATGACCGCTCGGCCCGCAAATTCGCGGAGATTACCAGGAAATAACCACTAAGCACCGGATTAAGTGCATTATTCATTAAAATACATCTAGACTTATTCTCACTTCCAAAAAGCATTTTTGCCTTCTGATAAAGGGTGTTTAGTCCAATGTATTAGACTTTTGGAAAATGTAATTTTTGATATAACCACAAATATTATAATGGTTTAGGTAAAATTTACTAGATGGCCAAAATTGCGGTTATTAGACTCTAATATGGGGGTAGGGGTAGAGTATGCCAGGGAGGAGGGGTATGGAATAAAGGGATGGGAATATCCTACCACAGGAATGGGAGTAATCCGGGCCAGGGATATAGCCTGGCAATCACGGAGAAGGGGATAGCCTGCCTCACTTATGGGGGGTATCCAACCACAAGGATGGAGGTAGTCCAGGCTAAGGATGGGAAGTATCAGGCAAAGGAATAGGGGCTATCAGCCACAGAGATAGGGGTTCCCAAATATAGGGATGTGGGCTGGCAGGTAAAGGGATAGGCGCATTCCGGCACACTCATAGGAACGGTCGGAACGAAGGATGGGGGGGGTACCCTACCCCTCCATACCTAGGGGGTATAGGTACCCTACCCCTACCCCCGGGGTAGGGTAGGTAGGGGGTACTCCTGTACTAGTTAGGGGTACAGGGTAGCTGTGCTGGGGGTACCGGGTAGTATAGCTGGATATACTAGGTGGTACAGCTCGGGATACCTACTAACGGCGCTGGGGGTACTACCTACCGTTACTAGGTACCATAGGTAGCACAGTTAGATATACTACCTGGGTATGCTGGATACCCTGGGTGGTATAGCTGGGATACCTGGTACGTATAGCTGAGCCCCCTACCCAGTACAGCTGGATACCCCAGCCGCCCTAGGGCAATGTCAGGCAAGAAATAAATGAATTGCGGAATTAAGGAAAAAAGAGGTCTATTTTTAGAAAATGATGCCTTGGAATAGGCCTGATTAGCTCATTCTAGCCCAATGGTGTGTGTCACCGGATGAGTCACCGGATGTCAATGCCGTTCACGACATCTGACTATTTTTTCTTAGAAACTTGAACGGTTGGTTGTCTTATCTCGTAAAATTCAACTCCCGGTATAACATTTGTAGCCACTTTCCCAGTTTTAACTGCTGGCGTAAATATATATTTTAGTGCTTGTTTTAACCAGTTTAGATATATATCATTGCCTTTATTTTTAGTTTTTTTGATAATATCGGTAACAAACCTATGAAATCTGTTAGCGGTTTTGATTGCCCGTAAAACATCTTCTTGTTTTATTGCACTTGGAGTGGAAACAACTTCTCCATGCTTGCCGATTTTAACATATAGAGCATCTTGTTTCCTTTTATCCCACTTGCCGTTAACTATTTGCTTAACATTTTCATTGTAAGGTGACTCATCCCAATCGCAGTGCCCCTGCTCCCATGTATTGATTTTGGCGTATCGATACCAGTTTAGCATGTCACCTACTTTAGCTATAAAAGCGTCTATACCAAAAGAATCTGACTCTTTCAGTTTTGCCAAAAACTCATCAATGTCGGGATCTAGCGCATCTAATACAATAAACCATAACTGTTTACATGTATGGTCTTTTAATGACCTTCGAATATATTGATTCCATGGTAATGCGTCAGAGTAAATCAAGTAAAGTAAAAAAGCTTTTGCAGTTTCTTCTTGTGCCAAAAAGACCAAAGCATAAGAAGTTGGGAAGGTATCAATATCATGCTTAAGTAATTCAGCATTCAATATCAACCTATTTGCATTTGAAAGGCATATGACAGAACTTTTATAAAAGTTGTCATTTTTTATTTTTATGCTTTTTGATTGTTTGCAATTAGTTTTATTTGTTTTGCTTAGCATAGATTTATTTTAGTCCCCGCTCACGACTACTAAGTTCGGGGAACACCTTATTTGGTTTGTCCGGTAACACACACCATATTTTCTTTTTCTTTATTTATGCGACCTTCCGAGTGACGTTTTTGTCAAATAGACACTTGCCACAACTTCCCTTTCGCCTGGTTTATGCGCGCAGAATAGCACAGATTGAAAAGATGTCAATTATTTAGACCCACTAAAGCGAGGTGCTAACAACCAAATCATCAGATATCCAGCAACAGGTTGTTTTGCTCCTGTTTGCGTTTGAGGTCGGAATAGATGTATGTGCCGTCTTTCTTGGCCAGCGCCGCGGACAAGCATTCGGCCGAGGTGATGATAACCGTGCCGTCCATAGCGGACAGATACTTCATAGCCGCTTCTATCTTGGGCTTCATACTGCCCACCCCGAACTGGCCGTCTTTGAGGTAGCCTTTGAGCTGGGTGAGCGATACCTTATCCAGCGCCTGCTGGTCGGGCTTGCCGTAGTTTATATAGACCTTGGGCACGGTGGTCAGGATGATGAATAATGGGGCTTTGATTTCGCTGGCCAGCAGTGCCGAGGCCAGGTCTTTGTCTATGACCGATTCGATGCCTTCATAATCGTTGTCCTTGTTCTTCCAGATGGGTATGCCGCCGCCGCCTACGGCCACGACGATATGCCCTTCCTTGACCAGCTCTTTTATCATCTGTTGCTGGATTATCCGGGTGGGCTGGGGCGAAGGCACCATCCGGCGCCAACCCCGGCCGGAATCCTCAGACATGACCCATTTTTTGTCAGCCTTAAGCCGTTCGGCTTCTTCCTTTTTGTAGAACGGGCCAATGGGCTTGGTTGGGTTACTAAATGCCGGATCTTTGCTGTCCACCACCACCTGGGTTATCATAGTCACCACATAGCGCTTGATGTCGTGCTTGCGGAGCTGGTTTAGGAGCGCCTGCTGGAGGATATAGCCGATACTGCCTTCGGAATCGGCCACGCACACGTCCAGGGGCATCTGGGGCACCAGGTCCTTGGCGGTCTCGTTCTGGATAAGGATATTGCCGACCTGCGGGCCGTTGCCGTGGGTGATGACTATCTGGTAGTCACCCTTGAGAAGAGGCAGGAAGTGGGCGCAGGTCTCGGCCGCGTTGCGTTCGTGCTCCTGGATGGTGCCCTTTTCCTTGTCCTTAAGCAGGGCGTTGCCGCCTAAAGCAATGACTGTCAGCTTCTTCATAATACCTTTGCCACAGAGGCACAGAGTTCACAGAGAACCCTATTTATTAGTTACCGTATATACCTTATTCTGTAATAGGAAAAGAAAAGGTCTATCTATAGCACTTACCCGGAATCTAATCAAGATTATGTTGATTTCTACAGTATACCCATTAAAATGAAACTTTAGCCACTGAGACACTGAGTTCACAGAGAATTAAGAATTATTTATAACTAGCTCCGTGTCCTCTGTGCCTCTGTGGCAAAGTAATTTTATGAAAATTTTAGTCATCGGAGGCGGCGGGCGCGAACACGCGCTGGCCTGGAAAATAAGCCGGTCTAAGCTGGTTAAGAAGCTTTATGCCGCGCCGGGCAACGCCGGCATTGCCCAGATTGCCGAATGCGTCAATATCAAGGCGGACGACGTGGACAAGCTCTTTGATTTCGCCAAGAAAGAAAGTATCGACTTGACCGTGGTCGGACCGGAGGCGCCGCTGATGAACGGCATCGTGGACCGGTTCCAGGAGGCCGGCCTGAAGATATTCGGGCCTTCAAAACTAGCCGCGGAACTGGAAGGCAGTAAGGTGTTCTGCAAGCGCCTGCTCCGGAAACACGCCATCCCGTCCGCGGCATACAAGGTATTTGATAACCCCAAAGACGCCCGGGAATACATCGCCCAGGTAGGCATGCCGCTGGTCATCAAGGCGGACGGGCTGGCCGCCGGCAAGGGCGTGGTGGTCTGCCTGCATCCGGAGATAGCCGAAAAGACCATCCACAACATAATGGAGGAAAAGTCCTTCGGCCAGGCCGGCGACAGCGTCATCATCGAGGAATGCCTGACCGGGCGGGAGCTGTCGGTGCTGGCCGTCAGCGACGGCGAAACCATCGCCGTGCTGGAACCGGCCCAGGATTACAAGCGGGTGTTTGACGGCGATAAAGGACCGAACACCGGCGGGATGGGCGCGTATTCGCCGGTGCCATTCGTTACCGATAAAATAATGGATACAATCATAGCCGAGGTATTAGTGCCGACCATCCACGCTATGAGAAAAGAAGGCCGGACCTACCAGGGCGTGCTATATGCCGGACTGATGCTTACGCCCAAAGGCATCAAGGTGCTGGAATTCAACGTCCGGTTCGGCGACCCGGAAACCCAGCCGCTGATGATGCGCCTGAAGAGCGATATCGTCGAGCTGATGCTGACCGTGGCCGAAAAGCGGCTGGACAAGCTGGAGCCGCTGGAATGGCATAATGATACGGCGGCCTGCGTGATTATGGCCTCAAAAGGATACCCGGGCAGTTATGACACCGGACTGCCCATAACCGGGCTGGATAAGGTCAAAACAGACGATACGCTCCAAATATTCCACGCCGGAACAGCGCTCAAGGATAATCAGGTAATAACCGGCGGCGGACGGGTGCTGGCCGTAACAGCCCGTGGCAAGGACGCAACCGCGGCCCGGAAAAAGGCCTATGATAACATCGGCCTGATTAACTTTGACGGGGCATTCTACAGGAAAGACATCGCCATCCCCCATTAATAACGGCACTCCGGCGAGCTAAATTATTATATAAGAATCCCAAGCGACTATTGCGGTTCTTTGACGGCGTAGACATAACCGTCTTTTGAGCCCAGATAGATGATGTGCTTTTCCAAGTCGCCAATCCTGATGGGGAACAAGTCGAGAGAATATTTAAGCATGACTTCGCCTTTTTCGGCGCTGAGAGCATATAAGGTCCGGTCATCGTTGCCTATGACATAACAGTATTCATGCCCGCGGATAAGGAATTCTTTGCCCTGCGGGAATTTCCATTTAATCTTGTAGCTGGGAAGCATGATATCGTTGCCGTAGGAGTCTTTAGCCGGGACTTTAATCAACGATACGGCGTAG
The DNA here is from genome assembly GCA_041658285.1 of Candidatus Brocadiia bacterium. Lineage (NCBI taxonomy): Bacteria > Pseudomonadati > Planctomycetota > Candidatus Brocadiia > Candidatus Brocadiia bacterium. The sequence goes on along the minus strand of JBBAAP010000013.1, from coordinate 14,682 downwards.
AGACCGTTGTTCTCGCTGCGGAAATACAGGGTTTGTTCGTTGTTTTCCTGCTTGTCGATAACCGGGCGTGATATAATCGGCGAACCGGTTTCTATTTTCCACTCGAGCGCGCCGGAATAGCGGTTTATGGCGTAGAGGGCGTAATCTGTGCTGCCCACGTAAATCGTGTCGGTATCCAAAAGCATTTCGGCCTTGATGCTTTTTTCAGTGCGATAAGACCAGCTCTGAACCTGGGATTCAACGTCATAGGCGTAGACAATACCGTCATCGGTAACAAAATAAAGCATCGGATGCATATAAGCAGGCCGGCCGGTGATGGCGGCCTTGGCCTTGAACCAGTTGCGTTCGTAGAAGTCGCCAGCATCAAGCTGATAGACCCAATGATGTTCCATAGCGCCCAGAAACACAAACGAGGTTGTAGCCGCCGGCGCGGTAGCCGGCACAAAACTGAGCGTTTTCTGCTTGAGCAGCTCGCCGTTGGAGCGGTTCAGGCAGTAAAGCGTACCGGCGCTGGTAAAATAGACCGTATCCTGGTCCTTAAGAACCTGATATGCGTCCTTAGCCGCGTCAAGACTCTTGCGAAGCGTCTGGACCTTGGTTTCATCGCGGTTCTTGTTCTTGATTTCCATATCCAGCTCGCCGGCAAGCCTGACAATATTATTGCGGATGGCGACTTCCTGTTCGGGCAGGTTCATAACCAGCCCAACCGCGAAATCAAGCGGGGATTTTAGCGGGAATTGCCATTGCCGAAGACCGGCATCGGCGCTCAGGGCGTAAAGACGTGGCCGGGTCGTTTCGATATAGAGCACCTGGCCGCGCATATGCATACCCTTTATCGGCTCGTCGATAACCGCATCCCAGAGAATGGATTTAAGAGGCAGCGTTTCCTGTATTTTACTCTTGTAGAAATCAAGCCTCCTGAGGTGCTCGATAGGAATCTCCACCAGGGCAGGGTTTTTGTATGATTGCGACTGCGCCGAACCGCAAGCCGGAGCCAGGAGAACTATTATCCCGGATATGACGATAAATAATACTTTACAATTAATCACGCGTTAGAGATAGTCAGCCAGATTTATATTGTTCTTCTTTTCGTATTCCTGGAGCTTTTCAATCCTTTTGATATCGCTTTTGATACGATTAATCAGTTTAAATATATAAGGGCGCCCTTTGAGCCGATCATTCAAGTCTTTAAGCATCCGTTCCCATTGCCCGCCGTAGAGTTCGTTTCTCAGGGTAATGAGCATCTTTTCCTCAGAAGCCAACCCCTCTACGTACTTCTGATGCTTATCATTCATAGATCGTTACCTTATAAAATAGGCATTATTATGTCAACTAAAATATTATTTCGTAATTTACGGTCAATGACTTGAATATATTGGCAAAAAAGGGCTGAGAATAAGCCCCGGACCGGGGATTTTAACCAATTTTGATGCATTAGGTCTGTCAAAAATGACCACGACTACTCCGCCGCTGATGCAAGAATAGGTCTATAAAAAAATAAGGGGCGTTACGGATTGAACCATAACGCCCCTTTTAGATGCATCAAGCTTACCTGGTTGCGCTAAAAGTCCTGAATCCACTGGGCACTCCGGTGGCCAGAGTGGTTGCAGTCCCGCCACCAATCGGTATTATCTTGAGCGTGCCTGTTTGTGCATTATTATCGTAATTATCCAGGAAAAGAACCCTGGTCGAATCTGGTGTAATTCCCCACGACATGGTTCCTATTCCGGCAATCAAGGTGGTTGAAGTTCCACCGCCAATCGGCACCACCTTAAGGTCAGCTAAGTTAGTAACGGTGCTAAAGTTATTCTGATAAACTACTTTACTGCCGTCCCGGGTAATCTTGGCTGAATGGAAAGGAATGCCGCTGGCCAGAGTTACCGTAATCGGTGTGGTGCCTAAAGATGCGCTGGTCAGCGTGCTGGTGTAACCGTTGAAATCGTGAGGATATATCGCCCGGCCGGAATCAGCCGAGACCTCGAAATACATCTGATCTATATTTGAATCTATGTAGGTAGCGGTGCCTCCGCCGATCGGTATAATTTTAAGGTCATAATTGGTATCTACAAAAATAACTTTAGCGGAATTCGGGGTAATATACGGCAGAATAGTTGTCGCACTCAGCGTTGTCGCACTACCACCGGCAATGGGGATAACTTTTACCGCGCCGGAGCTTTCCGAATAAAGAACTTTTGTCGAATCGGGCGTAACATCAAAAGAGCCATTGGTGTCATTGGATAATGTGGTGGGCGTTCCGCCGCCGACGGGTATGACCTGAAGTCGCCCTACGCCTGAAACATAGTTATCAACATAAACCACCTTCGTTGAATCCGAAGTTATTTCCCAGTCGTAATAAATATTAGACGCCAATAACGTCGCCGTGATTGCGCCGCTCACCGGCACCATATTAAGCGAAGAATCAGAGTTATAATAAATTAATTTGCTGGAATCATCCGTAATATCCCAACTATAGCCATAGCTTGACTCGACCGTTAAGGTTATGGGATTGGTACCGTCGATATTTACGGCGTTATATCCAGTCAAACCTGAACCCGCCGAATGTACGTAAACCACTTTATTGCCATCTTGTGTGATGCGCCACTCGCCGCAGAATATATTAGTAGCCAGGGTAGTCGGCGCGCTGCTGCCGTCTGCGGGCCGGGCGAAAAGAGAAGCTGTCATGGTGGAAGTAATATAGTCAGCTTCATAAAGTACTATACTGTTGACCGATGAACTAGTCACGCTACTGCCACTGTCATTACTAGAACTGGAATTACATAGTCCGCCATACCCCAAAGCCAGAACACCCATCAGCAAAACCATCAAACTCAGGGTTGCCATTATTCCTTTAACCATATAAATCCTCCTTTATTATTATATTGCTATATTAAATTAAACACGAGGGCCAGAAATGTCAATGTATAATCGTAAAATTCCGATTTCAGGGCGTAATGGTAGCACCAGCCTTTGTAAGGGAGTTTATCAGTTTGTCAAAACAAGCGGTATTTTACAGAATATCGCTAGCCTGAATGGTCTTCTTGCCGGCTTCCTTTGCCTTCAGGACGGCCGCTTTGGCTTTTTCTTCGACTATCTTGCTCAGGGCTTCGATGGCATCTGCGCCGGTGCGCATACCCTGTTCTTTTATCATTTTCTTAATCTTACTTGTCACCACGAATACCTCTGCCATATATGCTCCTTTCGTTTATAAAATTATCTACTCCCTATAATTACATATTTCTCCGGTTCCAGTCAAGAAAATCACTTAAACACACCGGAGATGGCTGAGTCAACCATATAAACCAGGGCCAGAATAACCACCACGCCACCCGCCCCTATAAAAAACATCAATCCGATATCGGGCCGGACATCCACAAAATTAAACACGAAACTAATGCTTTTCGCCTGGATTTTCTGCCACAGGTAAATACCGGCCAGTATCGTCCAAGAACCAACCATCAGGCAAAGAACTCCAAAAATGAACTTTTTCCGGGACAATAATATCAGGGTGATAAAAACCAGCAACGCCGAAGCAACATAAGCCCCAAGCAGGACTTTTTCCTGGGAAGCGTAAACAGTCTGCCCGATAATAATGGCCTTGCCTTTTGCCCATGGCGTCAAAAATGAGAAGGTAAACAGCGCAATAATAATTAATATCAACGCCGTATAAATAATAAAACGCATAATAAATTAGAGATACTGCATCTGGTAAAGTTTGTAATAAATTCCTTTTTGGGCAATAAGCTCCTGGTGATTACCAATCTCCCTGATTTCACCTTTGTGCATAACTAAAATCCGGTTCACATTCTGAATGGTGGAGAGCCGGTGCGCAATGATAATAGAGGTCATGCTCTTAATGAGTTTACTGGTTGCTTCCTGGATATAATACTCCGTCTCTACATCCACAGCCGAAGTGGCTTCATCCAATATAAGTATCTTCGGATCAAATACCATGGCCCGGGCAAAAGAGAGAAGCTGCCGCTGCCCGGACGAGAGCGTTGTTCCTCTTTCCTCCACCTTAGTTAAATAGTCATCCGGCAACTTCTCTATAAACTTATCCGCATTAACATACTGCGCAATATCTTTTACCCGATCTAAGCTGATGGATTGCTCGTTCAAACGGATATTTTCCAGTATGTTTCCGGAAAATAAGAACACATCCTGCAAAACAACGCCAAGTTGACGTCGAAGCTCCGATTGAGGTATATCCCTGATATCAACACCATCAATTAGAATACGACCTTTTTTAACGTCGTAAAACCGGCTTAGCAGGCTGATGATAGTAGTCTTGCCACCCCCAGACATTCCGACCAACGCCACGCTTTCGCCTGGTTTAATGGTAAACGATATACCCTTAAGGACATCCACCTCGTTGTTATAAGAAAACCAGACATTATCAAAGGTAATCTCCCCTTTACATATCGTCAGATGTTTGGGCGCGACCGAGTCTTTAATTTCCTCCTCGGTATCAAGTATTCGGAATATCCGTTCAGCCGATGCCATCGCACCCTGAAAAATGCTGTATTTATCCGTCAGGTCCTGGATCGGGCTGAAGAAATGCCTGGCGTAATCAAGGAAAGCAATCAAGATTCCAAGCTTAATAACCCCTCGTATTACTTCTCCGACTCCGTAATAAAAAAGGAAACCAATGGATATTCCGCTAAGCGCGGCTATTAAAGGCATAAAGACTGAAAAATAGATTATCGCCTTATAATTAGCATCATAGTGCTCCTGGTTAAAGGCCTTGAATTTATTCATCATCCGCTCTTCCTGGTTGAATACCTGGGTAACCCTGATACCGGCAACACTTTCCTGGATACAGGCATTAAGACGAGCCAACCGCTGGCGTATCAAACGATAGCTATTTCTCAGCCGCGGCTTGAATATAAACAAGACTATAAGGGCTAAAGGAATACTTGATATCGGGATCAATGCCAGACGTGGATTAATCCATAACATAGCTATCGTCAATCCGCAGATAAGAAAAATATCATTGATAACCGCTACAATAACCATTGAGAGCAGATCGCTCAAGGCCACGATATCGCTGGTCACCCTGGTCACCAGCCGCCCCACCGGATTATGGTCAAAGAAATTAAGCGACATCTTCTGAAGATGGGTAAACACTTCCATTCGCAGATCCAACATTATCCTCTGTCCAAGAGAAATGAGCAAATAGCTGTTTATATAGTTAATGGCCATCTGAAGTATCAGGCTGTCCAGATACATCAGCATTACCATTATCACAAACAACGTATCGGAACGGCTGATTCCCCTATCAATAGCAGTGGCAATCAACAAAGGTCCGGCAATAAAAATGCCGGTCAAAATCAGGGAAAGGAATATACCCATCATCAATCGCCATTTATACGGAAAGGCATAACGTAAAAGACGTTTCATCAGCCGCCCATCATAGGCCTTACCCAGTATTTCATCTTCGTGCTGATAATCTACCACGTTACTCCCCCTCTAATGATTCTTTCAGTTTCTGATACTCATAGAACCGGGCATAATGACCTTTCTTGGTCATAAGTTCCTGGTGCGTACCCTTTTCCACAACCCGGCCATCTTCCATAAAAACAATAAATTGCGCCAATTTTACAGCCGCCAAGCGATGAGAAATAATCAATGTGGTCCGGTTCTTCAAAACAGCTTTCAAACTGTTCAATATCGCCTGCTCGGTCTCAAAATCTACGCTGGAAAAACAGTCATCAAGAATAAGTATGCTGGGTTTTTTGGCAATCGCCCGGGACAGAGTCAGGCGCTGTTTTTGACCTCCTGACAAGTTCACGCCCCGCTCACCTAAAAGCGAATTATATTTCTCAGGCAGTTTCTCTATAACCTCGTTCATTTGAACCAAACCGGTATAAACCTGAACATCCGATGATTGTTCATTAGCCGCTCCAATATTAACCCCGAAAAGAACATTTTCCTTTATCGTATCCGCAAACAAGAAAATATCCTGCGGCACAAAACCGATGGAGCCGCGAAGCCGACCCAGGGAATAATTCCTGATATTAACACCGTCAATAAATATATCACCACCGGACGGGTCAAAGAACCTGACCAGTAGATTTGCCAGGGTGGATTTGCCCGAACCAATCGGACCCATCACCAAGACGGTTGAACCGGCCGGTATCTTAAGATTAATATCTGTTAAGGCCGGCGTTCGAGTCCGGGCCGATTCCTTTCCGGAATACCTGTCCAGGGAATGCGGGTAAGAAAACTGGATGTTCTTGAACTCTATCTCGCCACGTTCTATAAAAGCGGTTACCGGCTGGGCCGCTTCCACTATTTCCGGCTTGGTCTGGAATATTTCCTGAAGCCGGTCCATCGAGGCGGTCGCCCGCTGGAAATTGGACATAACCATACCCATACCCATCATCGGCCAGGCAATCTGGCGCAAATACATATAAAATGCCACCAGAGTACCTGTTTTAATATCTCCGCTGATGACCAGCAACCCGCCGAATAATATGACCACAAAAACATCTACCCCAACCGAGAACCCCAAGAAAGGCCCAAAAAAAGAATCGAGCTTAGCCAACCACAGGTTTTTATTATAAGACTTGACATTAACGTTGCGAAATCCGCTTATCTCATTTTCTTCCTGAGTAAATGATTTAACCACCCTGATACCAGAGAAATTCTCGCTGGCCTTGGCCGATATCTCGGAAAGCACCTCTTGGATATCCTTGAATCTCCTATGTATCAAGTTACCCATCCGGTTAGCAAAGAATGGCAGGTACAAAAGTGGCAAAACCGCATATAAAGTCAAGCGCGGGGAAAGGTAAAGCAATATAATCGGCACATAAGTAAAATAAAGAATATTATCAATGAGAATAAAAATCCCATGCTGAAAAAATCCTCGGACAGCTTCAATATCATTAGTGGCCCGGGACATAATATCCCCGGTCTTAGTGGTATTGAAAAAGCTGACTGACAGTTTCTGGATGTGTGCAAACAACTTGTTCCGAAGGTCAAGCCCGACCAAAAGCGACATTCCGTAAAAGCCTATCCGCATCCAATAGCGAAAAAACGCCTGGATCAGTACCACCAGGATATACGCCGCCACCGCATATAACAGCTTCTTATCCCTGTCATTATCGCCCAGATGATCAATGCCATATTTAATAATTAAAGGCGGAGTGACATCCAACAAGTCAACTATAAATAAGGCAATAGTCCCTATCCAGAACTGCTTCCTGTATTTCCGGAGGTACTCTATAAATATCTTAAGATTGCGAAACATAAACCGGTTAATTTAGTATTTATTAATCCCTTTGTCAACTTAGTGATAAATTATTAGCTGATACTATTAGCGTAGGCTAGGCCGTATTGAAAAGCATCCTTCTTCTAATAAGTCATCCGAAGTGTACCAACCACAGAACTGATTGATTTGATATTCTGATTTTTCAGAATTACAGGCAGGTCGTCAATAATGCCAAACACATCCGTCGGGGTCACCAGATTAAGAGTTCCCACCTGAACTGCCGAGGCGCCGGTTACCAAGAATTCCATAACATCATCAGCGGTCATAATCCCGCCTATACCGATAACCGGAATTCGAACCGCCCGGCTAACATCCCAAACCATTTTCAAAGCTATAGGCTTTATGGCCGGACCGGAAAGACCTCCCGTTCCATTGCCCAACTCGGGACAGCGTTTTTTCCAGTTTACCACCATAGCCGTCACGGTATTAATCAAAGACAGAATATCAGCTCCGCCGTCCCGGGCAGCCAGGGCTATGTCAGTAATACTGGTAACATTGGGGCTGAGCTTGACAATAACCGGATAACGGCTGTTTTGCTTGATAACTCGGGTTATTTTTCGGGTAATTTCCGGGTCCTGGGCAATGCATCGCCCGCCTTTTTTAACGTTCGGGCAGGAAATATTCACCTCCAGAGCATCAATTCCCTTCTGGCGATTCAACGATTTTATAATTTGTGTAAATTCGTATTCATCGGTTCCGCCGATACTTACTATTTTAATGGTTTTAATAGACCTGATTTTAGGAAAATAATTACGGCAAAAAGTCTCTAACCCGGGATTTTCCAGCCCAATAGAATTAACTATCCCTCCGGTCACTTCGGCTATACGGGGCGGGGGGTTACCCAATCTGGGATTAAGAGTAATGGTTTTGGTAATGAAAGCGCCGAGTTTATTAATCGGCATTTTCCTTAGAATTTTTTCACCGCCGTAACCGAAAGTACCGGCCGCAACCATTACGGGGTTCTTAAGAACAAGAGGTCCAAGCTTTGTTTTCGTATCAGGCATTGTTGTCTTGTTTGCAACAATCACAAGCGGATTCCGGGCATTTTGGCTTATTCTTCTGCTCCGATTCCGATTGCGACCGTTTAAACATAAGTATAATAATCAATATGGCGCCGGCTGTAATATAAATATCGGCAATATTGAATATGGGCCATTTTATCAGGTAAAAATCAATGAAGTCGCGGACCGCCCGGAGCATCACTCGGTCATAAAGATTGCCGATTGCGCCGCTCAGTATCAATCCAAAAGCTACAGCCATCAGCCAACTTTTACCCAGCCACGGCTTATCTTCCTGGCGACCAATTTCACGAAAAAGCAGCAGAATCAAAGGAATAGTCAGAAATGTCAATACCAGGAAAATAGTATTTTCGCCCGAAAACAAACCCCAAATAATCCCGGAATTCAGGGTTTTGGTCAACCCCAATGCGCCCGGAATAATATCAACGGTTTTATTACTCAGGCATCTAAATATCAGATATTTAGAAAAAAGATCTGCGGCGGTTCCGAGAACGGCAACTAATAAAACAACAATCCAGTAAGATTTCCTACCCGACACCTCATCGGCGATTTTCATTTTTACTCTGACACTTTATGCAAAATTTGGCAAATGGCACGACCCTCAATCTGGCTTCGGGCACAGGCTTGTTGCAGCTTTCGCACATACCATATGTCTTTTCTTCAATCCGGTTTAGGGCTTCTTCTATCTGCTTAATTTCTTCGCCTTCATTTTCCATAAGCCCAATGGTAAAATCTTGCTCAAAAGTATCGGTGCCCTGGTCAGCCGCATGAAGAGGAAGATTGGAAAGATCTCCCGATGCGTCAATTCGTGATTTACCCAGAGTTTCCTTACCCATTTGTCCCAAATCGCCTTCAATTATCGCCTTACGGGCCAGTAATATATTCTTCAACTGCTTCAATAACGAAGCCGACAGGTTAGTTTTAACCAGTTTAGGTTCATTTTCTTTTTTTACGGGCAATGCTGGTTTCTTTGGGGAGATCTTTTTGGACTTAACTGAGGCTGATTTTTTACTTTTTCCCATCAGTTTTCTCCTGAACATTCTTCTCCGCAGTTTTCTTTTCGTTTATAATAGTTTTAAGCTGGGCTATATTACGCCGTATCTTTCTGAATATCGATGAGTTCTCGACGTCATCGGTTACTTTCCTGAATCTCAACCGCATCATTTCATCATGCAGGTTTTTGATTTCATTGTTCAACTCAACGGTTGTTTTTACCCGGATTTCTTTTAAGGTCAGCATATCTTACACCCTCTTAACCATTTTGGTTGTAACCGGCATCTTGTGAGCTATCTTGTTAAATATCTGGCGAGCTATATTCTCGCTAATCCCGCCCAACTCAAACAGTATCGTCCCTGGTCTGATAACGGCGGCATAAAATTCGGGTTCGCCTTTTCCACCGCCCATTCTAACTTCGGCCGGCTTGGAAGTTATCGGTTTGTGCGGAAATACTCTTATCCAGAAGCGACCTTCCGTACCCACGGCATGAGTAGCAGCAACGCGGCCGGCCTCTATTTGCTGTGCTGAAAGCCAGCAGTCCTGGAGCGCCATCAGCCCGTAATCGCCGAATGCGACATAGTTACCGCGCGTAGCGTTCCCGTTACGCTTGCCCCGGTGCCACTTGCGGTACTTTATCCGTTTGGGCATTAACAACATTGGTTATATCCTTCTTTGCTTTCGCTCTTATTATTTCACCTTTATAAATCCAAACTTTTATGCCTATGGTACCTTTAGTTATAATTGCGGTAGCCCGCCCGAAATCAATATCAGCGCGAAGCGTATGAAGCGGCACCTTGCCGATATTAATCTTTTCCGCCCGGGCAATTTCCACGCCGCCGATACGTCCGGATAATCTTATTTTAACCCCCAGCGCTCCGGCAGCCATTACGGTTTCAGCCGACTTCCTGACCACCCTTCTGTAAGCAGCCCTTTTTTCCAGTTGTTGCCCTATTGATTCGGACACTATCTGGGCGCTCAGTTCGGGTTTGGCTATTTCAACAACTTTAAGATCAATCGGGCTTTTAGCTAAACCCATAAGCTCTTTACCAAGCTCATCTACTCTTGATCCGCGACGGCCGATAATCAGTCCCGGCTTGGCCGAATAAATCGTAACGATAACTTTTTCCTTGGTTCGGTCTATTTCCACTTTATCGATGCCGGAAAATCCGTACTGTTTCTTGACGAATTTTCTAATTCTCGCGTCTTCGATAATCAGATTCCCGTAATCCTTTTTAGTAGCGTACCAGCGTGAAACCCAGTCCTTGGTAATACCTATTCTAAATCCAACGGGTGATACTTTTTGTCCCATAATTTACTTCTTCTCTTGTTTTTCCGGTTTCGGTTTTACCGCAACCTTTTTTGCACCTAACACTAAAGTAGTATGGCTGGTTCTTTTCTTAATCTGAACGCTCCGGCCCTGGGGCGCGGCCCTGAACCTTTTCATGATTACGCCGTCACAAACCATAATGCTTTTAACATAAAGACTATCCGCATTTGTTTCCGGATTCTGCGTAGCGTTGGCCACCGCCGAATTAAGCAGCTTCATCAGTATCGAAGCTCCACGCTTGGCCGAGAATTTCAGAACTTTCCTGGCCTCGGAAACGGGCTTACTCCTTATCAGGTCAGCCACCAGCCTGAGCTTGCGCGGCGTGATTCTGACATATCTAATTGTTGCCTGATACATATATTACGTCTTCTCTGCTGCGACGGCCGCCTTAGATTTAACACCCGGATGCCCGCGGAAAAACCGGGTCGGCGCAAATTCGCCGAGCTTATGGCCGACCATATCTTCGGTCACGAATACTTTTATGAATTTATTTCCGTTATGAACCATAAAAGTGTGGGTAACGAATTCCGGGATAACCGTGCACACCCTGGCCCATGTCTTTATAGGTTCATGGCCTTTGTTTTCTTTCTGCTTGTGCACTTTCTCAAGCAGTTTTTGATCTATGTAAGGACCTTTTTTAAGTGAACGGCTCATATTATATTTTTATTTTCTCCTTCGGATGATAAATACATTTGTCGGATTACGGCGCCGACGGGTTTTCCCGCCTTTGGCCAGCAGTCCGGTTGGAGAACACGGATGACGTCCACCGCCGGATCGACCTTCGCCGCCGCCCATCGGATGGGAAACAGGGTTCTGGGCCGTACCGCGCACAGTGGGTTTTATACCGCGGTAGCGATTGCGTGAAGCCTTACCCAGCCACACGTTACCCCAGTTAATATTGCTCATCCGTCCGATAGTAGCCCGGCATTCTCCGCTTATCCTACGCGTCTCGCCGCTGGGCATCAGAACATGGGCGTCATCGCCTTCCACAGCCAGCAACTGGCCGAAACTACCGGCGCTTCTTATCATTTGACCGCCCCGTCCGCGCTGGAGCTCAACATTATGTATCAAAAGCCCCAGCGGTATATTCTTAAGCGGCATACAGTTGCCCGCCTTGGGTTCAACCTTTTCGCCGGACATTAATATCTCCCCGGCCTTGACACCTTCCGGAGCTATAATATAGCGGCGTTCGCCGTCTGTGTAGCACAACAACGCTATAAACGCCGAGCGGTTAGGATCGTATTCTATTGATTCAACCCTGGCCGGGATATTATCCTTATTACGCTTGAAATCTATCAAGCGGTACATATGCTTATTGCCGCCGCCGATATGCCGGCAGGTTATCTCGCCCTGATTATTACGGCCGCCAGTCTTCTTGATGGGCTCCATCAGGCTCTTTTCCGGGAGCTTCTTGGTCAGCACGGAATAATCTATTACCGTGGCGTTTCTACGTCCGGCGCTGGTTGGTTTATATTCTTTTATCGCCATAATCTTATCCTTATATAATATCTAGGCGCTGGCCTTCTTTTAAGACCACTAACGCTTTTTTCCAATCGCTCCGCTGTCCCCTGTTACGCTGGGTCGTCTTGGGCTTGCCCTTAACGCGGACAGTCCTGACGGAATCAACCTTGACTTTAAATATCTCTTCGACCGCCGCCTTTATTGCGTACTTGTTAGCTTCGCGGTCGACTTTAAACGTATAAATCAATGCTTTATTGGAACCGGCCTTTTCGGGCATGGCCATAGCCATACTCTTTTCGGTCTGGATCGGTTTTATGATAATATTATAAGCCGTTTTCATATCTATTTAACCTTGGCTTTTTCAATCAGGCCTGACAGACTTTCCCTGGTCAGAACCAGCCGCTGGTGCTTTATCACCTCATAGGCGTTAAAATCCTTTATCGGCATCATGGTGACCTTGTCGATATTGCGCGTCGAAAGATGCAGATTCTTATTGATATCTTTTATGCCTATCAAACAACTCTTGCTCACACCCATGTTTTTCAACATTAAGGCCATAGGCTTGGTCTTGGGATTTTCGGCCTGGAGTTTGTCTATAACCAGAGTTTCGTTATCTTTAAGCTTTGAAAGTATCGCATGGTTAAGGGCTATCTGGCGCATTTTCTGGGGCACCGGAAAAGAATAATTGCGCGGTTTCGGGCCAAAGGTAATACCGCCATGCCGCCAAATCGGAGAACGGGCTGTTCCGGAGCGCGCCCGGCCCGTATGCTTCTGCTTCCATGGTTTACGGGTGCTGCCTTCAACCTCACCCCGCGTCTTGGTGCTGGCCGTGCCGCGGCGCATAGTAACTTCATACATCCGGACTACCTGGTTGAGCAACGGACGGTTAATACGCTCACCGAACACCGTTTCGTCTATCTTCAGGCGCTCGATTTCTTTGCCTTCTTGATTATAAAGAGGAACTTCTATCATAAAAGATTTTTATCTTTTCTTTCTCTGTTCGGCTGCCTTCTTGGACTTGGTTACGACCGGCACCTTCTTGATAATATCGGTCTTATAAACCTCGATTAAGCCGTTATTGGCCCCGGGCACCGCGCCCCTGACGTACATCAGGTTGCGATCCTTGTCTATCTTGACTACTTCCAGATTCTCCACTGTTATCGTATCCACTCCATAATGACCCGGCATATGCTTGCCCGGGCGGATGTGGGTCAAACGCGTATCGGAACCGATCGAGCCGGGCGCCCGCATCTGCATCGAACCGTGCGATTCCGGACCGCGGTGCTTGTTCCATTTAACAATCATACCCATAAAACCGCGGCCTTTGCTTATCCCGGTTACAGTAACTTTATAAGCCCCTTCAAAAATATCGACTTTGACCTGGTCGCCTATCTTATATGCTTCAACTTCCTTCTGGCCGACCTGGCCGTTCGGGAACCTGAATTCACGGATATATCTGGACGGGTCAGCCAACCCGGCTTTCTTGAAATGGCCCATCAAAGCCTTGTTGGAATTCTTCTTGCGCTTGGCATCAAATCCGATTTGCAAGGCATTATAACCGTCATTCTTGGCGGTCTTGACCTGCAGAATCGGACAGGGACCGGCTTCCAGCACGGTTACCGGCACGATGTTACCGTCTTCCCTGAACACCTGGGTCATTCCGATTTTCTTGGCAAGAATTCCGTTTATCATGATTTATAACTTGATCCTTATTTCCACGCCGGCCGGCAGATTAAGATTCCTCAATGCATCTATCGTCTTGGGCGACGGCTCGATAATATCAATCAGGCGCTTATGCGTCCGGATTTCAAACTGCTCGCGCGATTTCTTATCAACGTGGGGCGACCTTAATACGGTATAACGTTCTATCTTGGTCGGCAGCGGAATCGGACCTTTGAGCTTGGCCCCGGACCGCTTGGCCGTATCCACGATATTAACCACGGCCTGGTCCACCGTCCGGTGGTCGTAGCCCTCTATTTTAACCCTCATCTTCAATTTCAATGATGTCATATAACTCACTTCTGTAAGATACAGAGAACGACTCATTAAACTAATAAAGAAAAGTTTGTCAAATAAATCATACTAAATTCTATCGCGAATTATTTACCCTAATTTCTTCATAGGCAACTAATGTCCGTTAGCATCGCACATTTCGTTCGCTAATCAACGTCCCATCGGAATAAGCAGGAGTGCGTAGCCTCCAGCCTTGGGCGGGACTCGAAGTGTCCTAACCCTAAGTATCGCCCTTGGCGATACCAGGATAAAAGCCAGTCCCTAAAGGGAGGCGGGAGCTCTACGTCATGGAATTCCTACTGGCTCCTAACCCCGATATCGCTTACACTCATCGGGATAAGGGACACTAACTCGCTTGGCTCGAAGTGTCCTAACCCTAAGTATCGCCTTCGGCGATACCAGAATAAGTGCCAGTACGTCATTGCATTCCTACTGGCTCCCTACCCCGATATCGCTTACGCTCATCGGGATAAGGGACACTAACTCGCTTTTCTCGAAGTGTCTAATCCTAAGTATCGCCTTTGGCGATACCAGAATAAGGGACACTAACTCGCTTTTCTCGAAGTGTCTAATCCTAAGTATCGCCTTTGGCGATA
>JBBAAP010000012.1 GCA_041658285.1 Candidatus Brocadiia bacterium | reverse complement strand
TGCCCGGCCTGCACCGCCCGGTGCGAAGGTGTCAAACCGGATAGCGTCCTCTGCGGCAGATGCGAAAACTCATTACAGCCTACCTGCACCGAACTGAACGGGTCGTTCAATTGCTGGATGGGTCTTAAAGGCGAATGCGGGACTTGTGTAACAGTTAATAAAGATAAAAAATAAGAAAGGAGAAAGGAATCATGACACTATCCAAGACAAACGCTTCAGCGGCAACGCTGACCAAAAACAGGACAGAGGGTTCTGTCGTTCCGGCCTCGGGGATGTGCGTCACCTGCGTGGACGGATGCATCGGCATGTGCGAAATCGGCAAATCAGCTTATCGCGGGCATGAGGTAATCTATCCGCAGCCGTTCGGTATTATTACCGCCGCCGGCGAAAAGGAGTATCCGGTTGATTACTCGCACTTCAATATTATGGGCACGGCCGTCGGCGCTCACGGTATAGCCGAAGACAGCGACAAGGCCATTTTCCCGGCCGTTGACCTGGAAGTCAAACTTGGTCACGACGGCAAGATAAAGTTCCGTTATCCCTGGATTATACCGGGTATCGGTTCGACAAATATTGCCAAGTTCAACTGGGACGGTCTGGCCATCGGCTCAGCTATTTCCGGTACCGGTTTGACCATTGGTGAAAACGTGGTTGGCATGGACCCCGAAGCCACTTTTAAGAACGGCCGTATAACCGATACGGTTGACCTGAAAAACCGGGTAAAGCTTTATCAGAACAATATGAGGGACGGTTACGGGGCCATTATCGTTCAGGCTAACGTCGAAGACACCAGACTGGGCGTCCAGGAATACGCCATTGATAAGCTGGGCGTGGAAATCGTCGAACTTAAGTGGGGTCAGGGCGCCAAGGACATCGGCGGCGAGGTCAAAATAAAAGACCTAAAGAAAGCCCAGATGCTTCATAAGCGCGGTTATATCGTCACGCCCAACCCGACCGATGAGACTGTCATCAAGTCATTCGAACGGGGCACCTTTAAGGAATTCGAACGCCATTCCCGCGTCGGTATGGTCAGCGAGGAATCGTTTGCCCAGAGGATTGAAGAGTTACGCAAAGCCGGCGCCAAATATATCTTCCTCAAGACTGGCGCTTACCGGCCGGCCGACCTGGCTCGGGCTATCTCATTTGCTTCCAAGTATAAATTGGATATGCTGACCGTTGACGGCGCAGGCGGCGGTACCGGCATGAGCCCCTGGAAAATGATGAACGAATGGGGCATTCCGTCAGTTGAACTGCATTCACTGCTTTATCAGTATGCCAAGAAATTAGCCGAAAGAGGCAAGTATATCCCGGCATTGGTTGTGGCCGGCAGATTCACTTTTGAAGACAGCATCTTCAAGGGACTGGCACTGGGCGCTCCGTTTGTCAAGATGATCGGAATGGCCCGCGCGCCCATCGCCGCCGCCATGGTCGGCAAAACCATCGGCGCCGCCATCGAATCCGGCAACCTACCGGTCTATGTCGAAAGATTCGGCAGTTCCAGGGATGAGATTTTCGTCACCTCGGCCAGCCTGCGCAAAGAACTGGGCAATGACGCATTCTCCAAACTGCCCACCGGCGCCATCGGTCTTTACACCTATTATGAAAGACTGGCACAGGGACTCAGGCAGTTAATGGCCGGCAGCCGCAAGTTCTCGCTCAAGCATATCAGCCGGGACGACATCGCCGCTCTGACCCACGAGGCATCCGACATTAGTGGCATTACCCATATAATGGATGTGGACAAGAAAGAAATAGACAAGATATTGAGTATATAGGTAACACCCAAACAGCGCTTCCTCTCCGGTTTAGGCCGGAGAGGGGGCGTTTCTTAATACATTTGGAGCCGATTATATTAGTTGAGTTGATCTGTTATCTTTAGTTGTTTTATTTCGTGAAAGATATCACTGGCTATGATTATCTTGTAATAAAGGAAAAATATGCTACAATACACTCGTATTAAGTCACCCGGAAAGAAAACTATGGTTAATAAAACCTTGGCGGGGTTCAAGCTCATCGGCAAGAAAGACCTTAACGGATTTGTCGCCAAACTTATCAACGGCGGCAAATACCGCGTAGCCGGCGTGGTTGCCAAAGACGGCCGCTACGCCTTCAGCGACCTGTCCGATGCCTCAGAACTCTGTTTGGATTACGACGTCACGCTTTTACCGCCTAAAAAATATTTCTATCCCCAAAAGGAAACCTATCTTGGATTTGACAAGAACAACGGCAAGATATCCTTTGACCCGATTATCGATTCAAAGCCGACCGTGCTGGTCGGCGTCCATTCCTACGACATCAAAGCCATCGAGTTGATGGACAAAGTATTTACTGGCGATAATCTTGACCCCAATTACCTGGCCAAACGGCAAAACACCGTTATTATCGGGATGGATTGCCTGAATCCTTCGCCCAAATCATTCTCCAAGAGCATGGATACCAACACGGCCAGTTCCGGTTTCGACCTGATGCTGACAGATTTGGGCAAGGATTACCTGGTCGAAATCGGCACCGATAAAGGCGCTAAACTGCTGTCGCAATATGCCAAACCCAAAATAGCAGACGGCAAATCCATAGCCCTGCGCGACAAGGTCCGGGCCAGGGCAGCCGGAAAATACAAACTGGCCATTGACGGCGGCGTCAATGCACTGGCTAAAGCGCTGGAAAATAATTACGATCATCCTTACTGGAAAGAGATAGCTGAAAAATGCCTGGCCTGCAGTTCCTGCACCATGGTCTGCCCGACCTGCGTCTGTTTCGATGTTCTGGACGATACGGCCATCGACCTCAAATCCGGTTCACGGGCCCGCCAATGGGACAGTTGTATGGTCCAGGAATTCGCCAAGGTCGGCACCGGCGAGAATTTCCGCGAGCACAAAGACTCCCGCACCCGCCACCGGATGTTCCGCAAGGGCAAATATATGCTCGAACGTTTCAAAGTCCAGGGCTGTGTCGGCTGCGGCCGGTGCATCAACGCCTGCCTGGCCGAAATCGCCAGCCCGGTTGACGCGTATAACAGATTGACGGGAGGAACAAAATGACTACTCAAGCTTTATCAAATACCGAACTTTATAAACCTCTGATTGCCACCATCACCAAGGTAACCAAGCTAACCGATAAGGAAAAGATATTCGAGGTCCGCCTGCCCGACAACCGGGAGCTGGGGCACCAGCCCGGCCAGTTCGTCGAGGTGACGATTCCGGGCATCGGCGAGGCGCCCATATCGATATCGTCATCGCCCACAGCTAAAGGCGCCTTCGAGCTGGGCATCCGGGCCGTCGGCAACGTTACCAAGGCCATACACAACCTCGAAGCCGGCGCCAGCGTCGGCATCCGCGGCCCGTTCGGCCGGGGATTCCCGGTCAACGAACTCAAAGGCCGCGATATCATATTCGTGGCCGCCGGCATCGGCCTGTTCCCGCTCCGGTCGCTCATCAATTATACCATTGACAAAAGACCCGATTTCGGCCGGATCATCATTTTCTGCGGCGCCAAGTGCGTCGCCGACCGGATTATGCCCGACGAGATAGCCCGCTGGACCAAGCGGACCGATGTCGAGTGCATGGAAACGGTCGATGTCGGCGCGGCCGGCTGGACCTGCAACGTCGGCGTCATTACCACTCTTTTCCCCAAGGTCAAGGTCAACCCCAAAACCACCAGCGTCATCGTGGTCGGCCCGCCGGTCATGTATAAATACGCCATCCAGGAATCCAAGAAGATGGGCATTGCCGACGAAGACATCATCGTCTCGCTCGAGCGCAAGATGAAGTGCGGCGTCGGCAAGTGCGGCCACTGCCAGATAAACCACCTCTATTGCTGTATGGACGGCCCGGTATTCAGGTACAGCGAAATAAAGAATGTGAGGGAAGCCCTATGAGCCAAAAGCCCAGAATCGCCTTTTTTGATTTTACCTGCTGCGAGGGATGCCAGCTCCAGGTGCTTAACTGCGAGACCGAACTGCCCGAACTCATTGGCGTGGTCGACATCGTCAACTTCCGCGAAGCCATGTCCGAGCGCTCGGATAATTACGACATCGCCTTCATCGAAGGCAGTATCACCACCGACGCCGAAGTGGAGACTATCAAGAAAATACGCCAGAACGCCAAGGTCATCGTGGCCCTGGGCGCTTGCGCCTGCATCGGCGGCGTCAACTGCCTTAAGAACCGCTATACTATGGACCAGGTAAAGAAGATGGTCTACGGCAAGGATGCCGGCCTGTACGGCACCATTCCCACCCAGCCGGTGGATAAGGTCATCCCGGTCGATTATTACATCCACGGCTGTCCCATAAGCAAGGCCGAATTCCTCAAGGTTACCAAGGCGTTGCTGCTGGGCAAGAAGCCGGAAATACCCAACGTGCCGGTCTGCGCCGAATGCAAACTGGCCGAGAACGTCTGCGTCTTCGAAAAGAAGCAGTTCTGCCTCGGCCCGGTCACCCTGGGCGGATGCGGCGCCATATGCCCGTCCAATAACGACGGTTGCGAGGGTTGCCGCGGGTTTATGAAGGAGCCCAACCTCAATTCCGAAAAGGATATCCTCAAGAAATACGGCTTGTCCGTAGATGATATGACTGCCAGATTGAATATGTATAACGGCTGTATGGGAGAGGGAGTTAAATAAATGAAGACAGTAAAAGACCTGAATATAGATATCCACAAAATCACCCGGGTCGAAGGCCACGGCAACATCGTGGTCGACGCCCATAACGGCAAGATAGAAACCATCCGCTGGGAAGTGCCCGAATCGCCCCGGTTTTTCGAGGCTATGGTGGTCAGCCGCCCTTACGACGACGCCGCCTGCATCACCTCGCGTATCTGCGGTATCTGCTCCATCGGGCATACCATGGCATCGCTCCGGGCCACTGAGGACGCCTTCGGCATAAAGCCATCAAACCAGACCATCGAACTGCGCAAGCTGATACTCAATTCCGAGACCCTGCAGAGCCACGTGTTGCACTATTACTTCCTGGCCGCGCCGGACTTCCTGGGCGTGGGCAGTGTCTTCCCGCTGGCCAAGACGCACAAGGATGTGGTCCTCCGGGCGCTCCGGCTCAAGAAGCTGGCTAACGACATCGGCGACATCGTGGGCGGCCGGGCCGTCCATCCCATTCGGTTGGTGGTTAACGGGTTTACTAAACTGCCGACGATGGGCGAGCTTAAATCACTTCGCAAGCAACTGGATGAAGGGCTCAAAGACCTCAAGCTGACCGTGGACCTGTTCAAGACGCTGACCATCCCGGCCTTCGAGCGCGAAACTGAATACGTCGCCCTCAAGAGCAATGCCGAATACGCCTTTTACGACGGCAAAATCGCCTCGACTGACGGCGGCCTGACCCCGCCCGCCAAATACCAGTCCATCACCAACGAATACTGCGTGCCGCATTCCACCGCCAAATACGCCCGGCACCTGCGCAAGTCATATATGGTCGGCGCGCTGGCCCGGTTCAACATCAACTCCAAGCAGTTATTGCCGCTGGCCAAAAAGGCGGCCAATGATTTGGGCCTTAAGGCGCCCTGTTATAACCCCTATATGAATACGGTGGCACAGGTGGTCGAAACGGTTCACGTCGTTGAAGACAGCATTAATATCATAGACCGCCTGCTCAGGAAAGGGCTCAAGGCCGAAAAGCCCAAGGTCAAGCCCAGGGCCGGCCGGGGAGTCGGCGCCGTCGAGGTGCCGCGGGGCATACTCTTCCACGACTACACCTATGATAAGACGGGCAAGATTGTCAGCGCCAACTGCGTCATCCCGACCAACCAGAACCACGCCAATATCCAGCTGGATATGGAAAAACTCGTGCCTGAGATAATAGACCGCTCCCAGGACGAAATCAGCCACCGGCTGGAGATGCTGGTGCGCGCATACGACCCGTGCATATCCTGCTCCACCCATTGCCTGAATGTGCGGTTTGTATAGAATACTACCACGAAAACACGAAATAAAGAAAGCGCTAAGTTTCGTGTTTTAACTATTTCGTGTCTTCGTGGTAAAACTTGGTAATCTTTTAAATATGAAACCAGCCAAGCGTATCCTCATCTTAGGCATCGGCAATATCCTGCTCAAGGACGACGGGGTCGGCATCCACGCCGTGCGCCGGATGCAGAAGCTCAAACTGCCAACCGGGGTGGACGTCTACGACGGCGGCTTGGGCGGGCTGTCGCTCTATGACAGGATTATTTTATATAAAAAGGTGATTATCGTGGACGCGGCCGGGCTGAAGAGGCGTCCCGGCGCCGTTGCCCGGCTGGGCATAAAGGATATTGGTTTGGTCGGCGGCCCGAACAAACTGACGCTCCATCAGGCAAACGTGGTTGAACCGCTGATGCTGGCCGTATCAATGAACAAATGCCCCGAGGTGGTTATTTACGGCATCCAGCCCAAGGATATGGGCTGTGGCGAAACCCTGAGCTTGGCAGTTAAACGAGCCGTTCCCGACGTCATCAAACGGGTTATCCGGGAGATACGAAGCAAGTCTTGATGTCCTGCCTTTTGCGCGCCCAAATAAATTGACTAATCCGGCTAAAAGCATATTATATTTAATAATTTCTGCAGGGAAGGTCCGGTTTACGAAAACAGAGCCTTGGAAACCGCTTAAATATTGAGAAGAAAAATCAGGTGTGTGTCACCGGATAATGGCTGAGAGGAAAATAATTTTATTAAACTAAAGGAGTTTGTAATTCAATGTCTAAAAAAAAAGACACAATAGTAGCGGTGTTCGTCATGATTACTGGCGCATTAATAGTTGCTTATACGTATGTAACAAAAGAATCCTTCTTTAAGTCTGACTCTGTATTTGGTCTGGCAGGTTTTCTTTTTGGGGTTCGGATTCTAATAGCAGTACCTGGTAAGGAAATGGATCCACATAAGAGGAAAAAGGCGAACATTATACAGATTCTGGTTTATTTGCTGGCATTTATTGGAGTAATTCTAACTTTATCGGAAGAAGGCATATTAAAATGAGATGGTATCTTTATTTGGTGACACTGGTCTGGTAACACACGCTGTTCCAGCAAATAGTTGATTCGCAAGGTCCGGTGACACACACCTTAGTTCGGTGACACACCCCCAATTTTCTTTCCCTTTGTTTATAAGGTTTCCAAGGCGTTGTTTTTGGTAAATCAGCTTATTTAAGTCCGGTGACACACACCTGATTTTGTCAGCCAAAGGCTGATTTGCCTCTGGCATGATAATGCGCTAAATACTTGACTTGCAGGGCGCAGTTTTTCTTAAATCGCACTCATTAGGATTAGAATCCAGGCTTACCATCGCCCAAATAAATTGACTAATCCGGCTAAAAGCATATCATATCAGATATTCCCGGTAGGGAGTGAACGCGATTTAAGAAAAATCGCGCCTGCGGAAGCAGGAGAATAGAGGGTTTGGCGGCATGGGATGTGTCCCCATCCCAGGTACTCTGACCGAGACATTTGACATGGATGGCGTGGGTAACCGTAAAACCTTAACCGAAAGCATTACGGGCGGAACAAGTACGGTTGATCAGTATAATTATGTAAGTGGTGTATATACACCAGACCCGTTAAATCGGTATAACACAATAAACACTGGCGTTTTGGGTTATGACGCCAACGGCAATATGACCAGTGATGGGATACAGTCTTGCAGTTATGACTATGCCAACCGGCTGGTCAAGGTTACAACCGGTTCCGGATCGAGTCAGAGAACAGTCGGCGAATATAAATACGATGCCCTGGGCCGCCGGGTAGAAAAAGTCACCTATCAGGGTGGGGGTCAGAACAGCACGACTATCAGGTTCTACTACGACGGAGCAAGGTGCATCGAGGAGCGCGATGAGGCGGGGACTCTTTTAAGGCAGTACGTCTACGGCAACAACATAGACGAGGTCCTGCAGATGACCCGCTACGGCACCAGCCAAAGCTGGAAATACTATTACCACGATAATTCGCTGGGCAGTATTTACGCCCTTACCGACAACACCGGAGCCATAGTGGAGAAATACTCGTATACCGCCTATGGAGAAACTAGCATATACGATCCTAGTAATCCTACTGAACCTCCGACCAAATCTACTAAAGGCAACCGATTTATGTATACCGGCCGGGAATATGACGACGAGACGGGATTTTACTACTACCGGGCCAGATATTACAGTCCAACAATGGGGAGGTTCCTGCAGAGGGATCCACTTAAGAATGATACTTTACTGAATTTATATGCCTATGTCGCTAACAACCCGATAAATCTTATAGATCCGTCTGGGAAAAAAGAAAAACAGCCAGATACCGGTTCCAGCGGAACTTCATTACCTCCAGAAGCGCAAACAACAATAATAATCGCGAACCCATCCCCCGATGTTAGTGCTACTGGAGAAAGAAAAGAACAGCCGGAAGAGGCATTAACGACTGATAAATGCTGGTTCCAGCTAATAAGATTCCAGCCAATATATCCAGCCGAAATAAGTATTTATACTATAGGGGAAAATGACGACACATTTGATCTGGACATGAAAATTAATTACAGTTTTATTTATTCGGGAGATTTTGATCATATCAAGATAACAGAGATTGAAAACTGGTTTGCTATACCGTTAGGTAGGGATAGGATTGATGGGTGGGCAAGCAATGAAGAAAGGCAAAGGGACATTAAGGATGGTGTTTTAACCGACTACTCAACCA
Organism: Candidatus Brocadiia bacterium; assembly: GCA_041658285.1. Taxonomy (NCBI): domain Bacteria; kingdom Pseudomonadati; phylum Planctomycetota; class Candidatus Brocadiia; species Candidatus Brocadiia bacterium. Next base: position 57,446 of record JBBAAP010000012.1, on the reverse strand, counting down.
TGAGTATAAGGAAATCATGGATTCTTCCCCCCTCTGAACAAACATGGTGTGTTATTCGCGGACAGTATATTGTTAAATGGATACTCGAAATTTCAGGTAGATATGCCACAACTATAGAACGACAATTTATAATGGATTTTTTTGTTGATGTAAATTATAAGGGCGAATACAGCACAACGATAAGAGGTCCACAGCACCATGGAATAGAGGGATTTGGCGGTCCCAAGTAAAATATAATTGGAAAGGATTAATATATGAGAAATTTATGTTTAAAAGTAATGGTCTATATGACAATACTAGTTTCTATCGCTGTTAATAAGGTTTATTCGGATGAGAAAATTATTGTACTAAATGATGAAGATAATCATATTAGCAGAACTATAATGGCAACGCGATGTTATAAGGTATATGGAGCTGGATATGAGAATGCTGTTTTGGCTCGTTTAAAACTTGAAAACACTACTATAGAAATGGCGAAATTTCAAATATCTATTGCTTTCCCAGAAATTCGGGTATATAGCAGTTCAACAAGCCCTTTTGGGGTGATTCTTAGTGTAAAGCCGGCGTACGATTCATTCAAAAATGAGTTAATTTGTTTGCCTTATTTGGACGGGTTAGAAAATAAACTAAAAAAATTTATTGATTATATAGATAATAAAAATAAAAGCATTCCCCAGAAACGTTTGGAGGAAATATTATTACCTATCGCGTCATATCCGGCATGGGTTTTTACACGGCAACATACAGCAGCTTTTTCTTTAAAAGACGATATTTTCAAGGACGGTCCGGAAGAAAAAAAAATATTCGATAAATTTCACGAAGAAGTTACCAAGGCGCAAAAAGATATTGCAAGCATTATGAATGATAAAAACACTGATCGTGATTTTTTAGCTTTTGCTATCTTTTTAAGAGGATGGTTTTATTTTAAATTGAGCGAGTACAGCAATGCTATCGAGATGTTTGATAAGGTGACAGGATGCGGCATAGCTGATTACAGTTTGCCAGCGGCTTTGTATAAAGTAATAAGTTTAGGGTTATCATCTAAAGATGACCGGCATATTGCCGGGGATTACGATAATTTCTTTGCTTTGCACCAGTTTTTTGAGACCAAGCCTTCTGAGTTTCGGGCTGGGTATTATAAGCGATTGCCTAAGTCTTTATCAGCCAAGAAAGCCGCAACAGATATCCAAAATGATTATAAGCATTTGGAGAAGGATAGAAAAGTTATTCTTATCTGGTGCAAACAGATAACCACTGGTGAATTAGAACCGATAGAGCAGGTGAAAGATGATTCCAAAACTGATGCGCCGATAAAAGAAGAATCTAAAGAACCCAAACAAAATACCCCTAAATAATTAAAATTTGGTGGTGGGGACACATCCCACCGGCGGTAACTAGCTAATCAGGGCTATTCCCGGGCGTAGTTTTTGTAAAATCATCATTTCTTTGGGTTTTTCCCTCGTTTTTGTGGAACCCTTCCCCTGTCCCACAGGGGTTATACCCCATTGCGTAGGGTATTATACGGTAATGCGCATAGGGTAACCCGGTATCGCATATTAGGACATCTGGTATCGCGTATTAGGACATCCGGTATCGCGTACTAGGCCATCTGGTATCGCGTATTAGGTTATCCGGTATCGCGTATCAGGTTACTCGGTAGTGCGTAGAAGTATACTCGGTGTGCCATTAGGGTATATAGGGGGTAGGTACCCAGGGAGGGTGGGTAGGTAGGGGTAGAGAAGGTGGTTAGGGGGGAGGGACACCCCCATCTGTACCTACCCCATAAAAAAACGTAACATTTTGCTTAAATAATGATTATAATGCATATTCGGAGGGGGGGGGAGATACCTCCCCCCTCCCCCCTTAACCTCTACTCCCTATATCGATAACCTCTATATGGAGTATGGGTAACTCCCATAGGTGGTGTCAGTCATCCCTATAGGCGATATAGATAACCTCTATCGGGTGTGTGAATTACTACTATAGGGCGTACTAATAATCCCCATAGGCGGTATCGATAACCCCTGTAGGGGGTGTGGATGACTACTATGGGATATATGGATAATACCTATAAGCAGTATCGATAACCCCTATAGGATATGTCGTAAACCGGTATTAGGGATGTTGATAATTAGTATTAGGGGTATCGTAAACCGGGATTAGGGATATCGATAACCGATATTAGGGATGTTGATAACCAGGACTAGGGATATCGATAACCGGTATTAGGAATGTCGATAACGGGTACTAGAGGTGTCAATAACCGATATAAGGAGTATAGATAACCTCTATAGGGTGTATCGTAAACCCATACCCCATTAAAAATACGGGATTAATGCTTCTGGTGCTGAGCTTTTGCTAATGTGATTGGTCCCACTCCGCACAGTTTACCCCGCCTTTAGGCGGGGCTTCGGGGAGTGCGTAGCCTCCAGCAGTCACTAATCCTGCTCTCTATGGTCGCTGGATAAGTACCGGTAACTCGTTGCACCTGCCTGCAGCAGGCAGGCTCGAAGTGTCCCTAATCCCACTCCACTTCGTTTCGGGGATAAGTACCGGTAACTCGTTGCACTCGAACCGGCACTAAAAGTAAAAGGGGCGTCCGGATGGACGCCCCTTTAAAGGTTTGCCTGCAAAAACTAGACCACCCCGTGGTCGAGCATGGAGTTGGCTACTTTGACGAAGCCGGCGATGTTGGCTCCGTTGACGTAGTTGATGAAGCTGCCTTCCGTGCCGTATTCGGCGCACTGGGCGTGGATGGCTTTCATTATGTTGTGCAGTTTCTCGTCTACCTCTTCGCGGGTCCAGCTCAGGCGCAGGCTGTTCTGTGACATTTCCAGTCCGCTGGTGGCCACGCCGCCGGCGTTGGCGGCTTTGCCCGGGCCGTAGAGTATCTTGGCGCCCAGGAACACGTTGACCGCTTCGATGGTCGAGGGCATGTTGGCGCCTTCGGAGACGCAGATACAGCCGTTCTTGACCAGGGTTTTGGCGTCGTTGACGTCAACTTCGTTCTGGGTGGCGCAGGGCAGTGCCACGTCGCACTTGATGCCCCAGGGGCGTTTGCCGGCCAGGTATTTGCATTTGTACTTGGCGGCGTATTCTTCGATGCGGCCGCGCTTTTCGTTCTTGAGCTGCATGACGTAGGCCAGCTTTTCGGTGGTGATGCCTTTGGGGTCATAGACGGTGCCGTTGGAATCGGACAGGGTGACCGGTGTGCCGCCCATTTCCAGGGTCTTTTCCACGGCGTACTGGGCGACGTTGCCGGAGCCGGAGATGGCTACGATTTTGCCTTCCATCGATTCCTTGCGGGTCTTGAGCATTTCTTCGGCGAAGTAGAGTGTGCCGTAGCCGGTGGCTTCGGGGCGAATCAAGCTGCCGCCCCAGGCCCGGCCCTTGCCGGTCAGGACGCCGGTGAACTCGTTGCGGAGCCTCTTGTACTGGCCGAACAGGAATCCGATTTCACGGCCGCCCACGCCGATGTCGCCGGCCGGGACGTCTGTGTCCGGGCCGATATGGCGGAATAGTTCCGACATGAACGATTGGCAGAACTTCATGACTTCGTTGTCAGATTTGCCCTTGGGGTCGAAGTCCGAGCCGCCTTTGCCGCCGCCCATGGGCAGGGTGGTCAGCGAGTTCTTGAAGACCTGCTCAAAAGCCAGGAACTTCAGGATGCCCAGGTTGACCGAGGGATGAAGGCGCAGACCGCCCTTGTAGGGTCCGATGGCGCTGTTCATCTCAATCCGGAAGCCGCGGTTTACCTGGACCTCGCCTTTGTCGTCCAGCCAGGGCACCCGGAACATGATGACTCTTTCGGGCTCGGCGATACGCTCGAGTATTTTAGCCCTCTTGTACTTGGGGTTCTTTTCGATGAAGGGCATGAGGGACGATGCCACTTCGAACACGGCCTGGTGGAATTCCTTTTCGCCGGGATTCTTGGCGATGAGCCGGCCCATGAATTCCTTTACACTACTGGCTGCCATACTTCCTCCTCCTTTTGTTTGGGTTTGTTTCTTCGATCTCTTTCTCTGTAGCTCTAAAACTGCCATATTACCTCCTTATTTTTCACCTGTAAGTATTCTGTTTAACCTGTGAAAAACTGAACTAGCAATATAGCAATCGCAATAATCGAGTCAATAAATATTATATAAAATTTTGGGTAGTTTTTACCCGCAAGCGGGGTAATTCGCCCCGATAAACACTGGTATTAACGCAGGCGCAAACAGGCATTATAGCGTCGTTGTTATGGTTGCGGTTATATGAAATAGCTGACTGTCTTGCCCAGGCCCTGGGCGAAGCTGACCGTTGATTTGTATTTGAGGTATTTGCGGGCCAGGGTAATGTCGGCATAGGAGTGCAGGATATCGCCCTTGCGAGGGGGCTTGAATAGGGGCTTGACATCCTTGCCCATTATTTTATTGAGCAGTTTGGCCATAGCCAGGACGCTGTAGGGATTGCCGTTGGCGATGTTGATGGCCGGAACGCTGGGCGGAATCGGCGCGGTCAGGGCCTTTAGCGTGCCGTCCACGACGTTGTCTATGTATGTAAAGTCGCGCGACTGGAGGCCGTTGCCGAAGATGGTCGGCCTCTGGTTATTTTTGAGCGCCTTGATGAACTTTGGGATGACCCCGGCATAGGGCGATTTGGGGTCCTGGCGCGGGCCGAAGACGTTGAAATAACGCACCACCGCGGTGGGCAGCCCGAATACCTGGTGGAAGTTACGGCAGTATATCTCGCCCATGACCTTGGTGGCGCCGTAGGGCGATATCGGCTGGACCGGGAACGATTCCCTGACCGGCAGGCTGGCCGCATCGCCGTAAACCGAGCTGGACGAGGCGAAGACGAACCTGCGCACGCCGGCATCCTTGGCGGCCAGGAGCAGGTTAAATGTGCCGTTGACGTTGACATCGTGGAACTGGCGCGGGCGGAGTATGGATTCTGGCACCGATTTCAGGGCGGCCTCGTGTATGACGTATTTGACTCCGCGCATGGCCCGGGCCACGGCCCTGGCGTCGCGGATGTCGCCCTTGATGAACTGGACTTTATGGCCAAAGCCCTTGAGGTTGGCCAGCAGTCCGCTGGACAGGTCGTCGATAATCCGGACTTTTTTGCCCTGCCGGACAAGTCGTTCGACGATATGCGAGCCGATGAATCCCGCGCCGCCGGTTACTAAATACATACTCATTTCCTTTAGAAAGAACGGAGTCTAACTATACTAACAGCAGTGATTGTGTCAAAATATTCTTGACCAGCAAAACTGATATGCTTTGAATAACCTTGCAAAAATATAAATATCTGGTATAATCAATTAAGTTACAAAAGATAAAAGAAAGGATATGAATATGTGCGTGAACAATATGGTTTCTTTGCCGACCGGGAATCTGGGGCTGGACGAACTGCTTAACATCCTGAATACGCTGCCGGTGGACATCACCTTTGTGGACAAGGACGACAAGGTCAGGTATTTCTCCGAGACCAAGGGGCGGATATTCGTCCGGCCCAGGACCATTATCGGGCGCGAGGTCAAGAACTGCCACCCGGCCAAGAGCCTTGCGGCCGTGGAGAAGATAATCAAGTCGTTCAAGGACGGCACCAAGGATTCTCACAGCTTTTGGATTAACCTGCAGGGCAAGATGGTCTATATCCGTTACTTCGCGGTGCGCGACAGCGAGAAGAAATATATGGGTACGCTGGAAGTCACCCAGGACATTACCGATATCAAGAAGATTGAGGGCGAAAAACGGCTGATGGACGCTTAGCTGTCAGGCGTTGCCCATATAAGGTATGGCGCCGAGGTATTTGACGCCGGAAATATTCCGGATAATGTCTGGGCTCATTTTCGCGGTCAGGTCGTTCTTGTTTTCCGGCTCGGTGTGATTGGTGATGAATCCTTCGATGGGAATCCGGCGGCGTTTTAATTCCCCGATAGTCAGCAGGGTATGGTTTATGGTGCCCAGCCGGGGGCGGCTGACGATGATAACCGGTAATTTCATATCTTTTATCAGGTCGGCTACCAGATAATTCTTTGCCAGCGGGACCATCAGCCCGCCCACGCCTTCGACCAGCAGGCCGTCCTTATGGATGGATTTGAGTTTTCTGTATGTGGCCATAATCTTTTTAATCGAGATGGTCTTGGCTTCCAGCCGGGCGGCTATGGTTGGTGCCAGCGGTTGCCTGAAATGGACCGGGTTGATCAGCTCAATAGGGTCTTTTAACCCGGTATGGTTCAGGAGATAAAAGGCATCGGCCCGGCCGCCGCTGGAAACCGGTTTCATCACGCCGACATCATAACCCTGTTCCCGGAAGATGCCGCAGAGCACGGCGGTGACCACGGTTTTGCCCACTTCGGTGTCCGTGCCGGTTATGAAAAAAGAGTGGTTGTTCATTTGGTAACTACTTTCTTTAAAGGGTAAAATAGATGTTAATTTTCGAAGTCAGATATGTCAATGATTTTTCGGCTATCAGGGAAAATGCTTGTTATTTGCCGCCGGTGCCGGTAATGACGGCCTTGAGGGGCTTGGTGGCCATCTTCAGGAAAAGCATGGCGAAACAGGTATCGCTGATGCTGCCTTTGTTCCACATGCCGCTGGATTCCTGGCGGTTGACGATTTCGGTGCAGCCGTCCACGTACCAGTCGCGCCCGCCGAATTTCTCGATTCCGGCGAATACGCCGGCTCGTTCCATGGCATAGAGGTAGTAAAAGAAGTAATCCTGGCGGTCGGTTTTGGGGTTAGTGGATACGGTATAGTTTTTGATTACCCATCCCATGGCCCGCTTGATATATTTGTCTTCCTGGGCTGATTTAAGTTCCTTGAATTCGCCCAGGTAGAATTTAGTAATGTAAAGGCTGCCCATGGCGCCGGCTGTCATGGAGCCGTATGCCGGTGAATTAGCCGCGTCCCCGTTCGGCGCGTAGCCCCAGCCGCCTTCGCCGTCCTGGGTGGATTCAAACCATTTCTTGGAGGATTTCCAGAGTTCTTCGGGTATGAAAACCTGGGTTTCTTTGCAGGCCCTCAGGCCCAGGATGGCATACTGGGTGTTGGAATTATCGCCGGATGGGCCGCCCAGCTTCTTACTCTGGATAGCTTTGTAATTGCCCAGCTTGACGCTTTTGGTGCCGCTACCGGGTATTATCCGGACGTCCTTTGGTGGAGGCGTGGGGCCTTTTTTATCGGGGCCGGTCACCACGGCCTTGCCGTAGCGTATCTTCTTCCAGTTCTCGGACGGACGTTCTAGTCCGTAGCTCCACTGGCCGTTGGAGCACTGGGTATCAACCAGGTATTGGGCGCAGTCGGCTATCCGGGCTTCGTAGGCTTGTTTGTCGATTGCTTCCAGGGCCATGGCCTGGAGCACTACGTGGTAGGTCCGGTCCAGCGGATTTTCCAGGGTGCGTTCCAGCAGGGCCTGGAACTCTTCGTCCTGCATGGCGCCGCAATGCGCCAAGGTATAAAGGACTATTTCGTCATAGCGCATGTTGTGCATCATGCCGTTGTGGTCTTTGAGGTCGAACTTATAATCCGGCAGTTTTTCTATTAATCCGACCAGCACCTGTTTGCCGCGGATAATGGCGTCCTCGACTTTTCCCTTGAGTTCCGGGTCGAGGTCTTTCTTGGTTTCAGCCTTGGGCGCTGAAAACGGCAGGATGATGGCGAAAGTTATGACTGACAGGACAGAGATGATTTTAAAGTAACGCATATATTTATCAGGACCGGTTTAAGCGGAATAAACTCCGCGAATTATCCGGCTTTTATATAATTAACTATAATCCCAACTTTGTTGGAAAAGAGTTTACTAATTCTTGACAGCACCCTACATTATACCTTAAATATGTCAACTAATTTTTATGAACAAAAGATATTACATAGGCCGGTTCCTTTTTAGGTATCGCTGGTTTGCCTACCTGCTGATATCCCTGCCCATGGTCGTACTGCGCGACCATATTACCGCTGATTGGTTAAACTGGATGGAACAGTATTACCTGACTTGGATAATCGGCGGGATACTTCTGGCCAAAGGCTGCGGTATCCGGATTTACGCGGCCCGTTATATCGGTTGGAAGGGGCAGCCGGGCGACCCGTTGAAACGCCAGCTGGCCACCGAAGGTCCTTACCGGTTCACCCGCAACCCGCTTTACTGGGGTAACATCCTCGGTTTCGGCGGCGCGGCTTTTCTCTTGAAACTTATCTGGTACGTGCCCGTAGCCGTATTCGCCATATTCATACTCCACCAGATGCTGATAGCCTGGTACGAGGAAAAACGGATGCTCGAGAAATCCGGTCCGGATTACCAAGCGTATTACGACCGAACCCCGCGCTGGGGTCCGAAATTGTCCGCTTTGTTTACCAAGAGCGATGCGGTCAATGTCACCAGATTTCCCTGGGGTCGGGTGTTGATGGCCGAGCTGGGCACCATCGGCGGGTTCGCCGGCGTTATTGTTGTCGCTCTGGTTAAAGAGTTTATCGTTAAAGCCTGATGTCTGAACTCAAATGGACCGTTCATCCCGTTAAACAAACCCCGGTTAAAAGTTTATTCCTTATCGCTTTCCTCCTGTTGCTGTTGCTTCTGGTTTATATCTTGTTTGAAAGCTTATTAATGACTATTGTTTCCGGCCTGCTTATGTTCGGCTCGCTCTATAAATTCTTCATCTCGACCAGTTATACATTGACCGAGACCGAGTTAATCGTGAAAACCTTGTCCGGCCGTATGGTCAAGACTTGGTCTGAATTCAAAAGCTACTATCCCGACCAGAACGGCATCCTGCTCAGCCCCTACCCGGATAAATCAAGGTTGGAGAATTTTCGGGGTGTTTACCTGATGACTTCGCAAAACAGGGCCGAGGTTATAGCCTTTCTTGATAAGAAAATAGCGACAGAGAAATCGGCGAAATAGAAAAGAGAAATTCTTAGTTGACGTAAATAGTTGACAGGGAATTATTTCAGATATACTATGCCGCGATATAATTTGAAAGGAGAATTTTATGGATAGGAATTTAGCATTGGAATTTGTCAGGGTGACGGAAGCGGCCGCATTAGGGGCTGCTAAATGGATGGGGTTAGGGAATGACAAGGCCGCCGACCAGGCCGCGGTGGATTATATGCGCAAGGCATTTTCGGCAATCACTTTTGAAGGAACGGTCGTCATCGGTGAGGGCGAGCGGGATGAAGCGCCGATGCTTTATATCGGCGAAAAAATCGGCAAGGGCGGTGGTCCGAAGCTGGATATCGCCATTGACCCGCTCGAAGGCACCACCCTGACGGCTCAGGGACGGCCCAATGCCATAGCGGTTGTGGCCGCGGCGCCGAGCGGTCATTTCCTCAACGCGCCCGATACATACATGAAAAAGATAGCCGTCGGCCCGCGCGCTGCCGGAGCTATCGATATCAACGCCCCGGTTAAGGACAATGTCAAGGCCGTGGCTAAAAAACTGGGCCGTGATGTGAGCAATATCACCGTGGTTATTTTAGACCGCCCCAGGCACGCGGACATTATCAGGGAAGTCCGTGAAACAGGCGCACGGATTTATTTGATTCAGGACGGCGATGTGGCCGCCGCAGTGGCAACCGCCTTCCCGCCTGATTCGGAGATTGATCTTTTACTCGGTATCGGCGGAGCGCCCGAAGGCGTTCTGGCCGCGGCCGCTTTGCAATGTTTGGGCGGTGATATGCAGGGACAGCTGAAACCGCGCAATGAAGAGGAGGTTAAACGGGCTCATAAGATGGGTGTAAAAAATATAGACAAGGTTTTTAATATAAATGAACTGGCCAAGCCTGATGATATTATGTTCGCGGCTACCGGCGTAACCAATGGGTCATTCCTTAAAGGCGTCCGGATTACAGGCGACGGGGCAACCACCCATTCGGTGGTGATGCGCTCGAAAACAGGCACGATTCGGTATATCGAGGCGCATCATAGGTTCTCTAAGAAACCGGTGTATTAGAATAGGTCTGAACTCGAGGACAGGTTTGTAGGGCCTCTAACCCTTGTGCTTAGCACAAGGATAAGTGCTGGTAACTCGCGCAGTTTATCCCGTCTGTGGCGGGACTCGAACCAGCACTAACCCCGCTTAAGCGGTGTAAGAGACAGGTAACGTTTCATCCTGATTAAAATCAGTCTGAAACTAACTGTCTCTAATTTCTTGACAGCAGGCTCGGCTAAAGTTAAATTAACGGTCTTAACAATGGCTGATATAACCAAATGTCGTTAATAGATAAACTTAAGCACGCTTTTGCCATAGATAAGGGCGATAAATTCACGGAGGAGGAGATAGCTTTAGTCGATAAACTGGCCGGACTGGTAGTCCGGCGCCAGATGGCGGTTCCGGCCGTGATGTTTCTGGAATCGGTCAGGCCTCTTAATTTCCTGGGCAGTCAGGCGATGGAGTTCTTTAAGCCGATTGTTGGGTTTGTCTGGTCAACCGCTGAATATGAAAAGATGGCTGTGATACTCGAGCGCCGCAAGAGCGTCGACTTGATTATCGAGCGTATAGAAAAAGCGGACGAAGAAGCTAAAAAGCCGCCTGAGAACAAAGGCGTAGAAGATAATAAGAAATGAACGTAATAATTGCAACGGACTGCGGAAGCACCACTACTAAGGCGATTCTGATAGAAAAGACCGCCTCGGGCGAGTACCGCCAGACCTTTAGGGGCGAGGCGCCGACCACGGTTGAAGCGCCTTTCGAGGATGTCACCAAAGGCGTTCTCAACGCCATCTCTGAGGTGGAGGATCTCTCCGGCCGTAAGATTCTTGACGGCGAAAAGATTATTTATCCCAACAACGGCAAGACCGGTGTTGATATCTACGTTTCCACCAGCTCCGCCGGCGGCGGCCTGCAAATGATGGTGGCCGGTGCGGTTAAGAGTATGACCGGTGAAAGCGCTCAGCGCGCCGCGCTCGGCGCCGGCGCTATTGTCATGGACGTGCTGGCCTCAAACGATGGACGCCTGCCGCACGAGAAAATTGAACGCATCCGCCAGCTTCGCCCGGATATGGTTCTTTTATCCGGCGGTACCGACGGTGGTACCGTCACCCACGTGGTCGAACTGGCTGAATATTTGGCCGCGGCCGACCCCAAGCCGCGTTTCGGCATCGGCTACCAACTGCCGGTCATCTTTGCCGGGAACAAGATAGCCCGGCCCAATATCGAAGAAATCTTGGGTAAGCGCACGGCTCTTTACATTACTGACAACATTCGGCCGGTTCTGGAGCGTGAGAATCTCGGCCCGGCCCGGCACGAAATACACGAACTTTTCCTAGAACACGTTATGGCTCAGGCGCCCGGATACAAAAAGCTTATGTCTTGGGTCGGTGCGCCGATTATGCCCACGCCGGCCGCCGTCGGCCTGATTATGGAAACCATCGCCAAGAGACAGGGCATTAACCTGGTCGGAGTCGACATCGGCGGCGCCACCACCGATACCTTCTCGGTTTTTGACGGTATTTTTAACCGTACCGTCAGCGCTAACCTAGGGATGAGTTACAGTATTTCTAACGTTCTGGCCGAGGCCGGACTGCCCAATATTATGCGCTGGGTGCCGTTTGATATCAAGGAAGAAGACATACGCAATCGTATTAAGAATAAAATGATTCGTCCGACCACTATTCCCCAGACTCTGGAAGAACTTAAGGTCGAGCAGGCCATCGCCCGCGAGGCATTGCGGCTGGCCTTTGAGCATCATAAGAAACTGGCGGTAGGGTTGAAGGGCATTCAACAGGAGCGGAGCATTTCCGACGCTTTTGACCAGAGTGCTTCCGGGCAGACTCTGATAGATATGAAACGCCTGAACTTGATAGTCGGCAGCGGCGGGATACTCTCGCACTCGCCCCGGCGATCACAGTCGATGATGATGATGATGGACTCTTACCAGCCGGTCGGCGTGACGCTTATTTCAGTGGATAGCATTTTTATGATGCCGCATCTGGGCGTTCTTTCCACGGTTAATGATAAAGCCGCCACCGACGTTTTTACCCGTGATTGCATGGTTTACATCGGTACTTGCGTGGCCACAGTTGGTCAGGGCAAGGTTGGCGACAAGTGTTTGGAATATAAGATAACCTTTCCGGACGGCAAGGTTGTAACCGATTCTATGCCTTACGGCGAGGTCAGGTTATATCAGCTGGGTGTCGGTCAGGAAGCAACGATTGAAGTTACTCCGGCCCGAGGATTTGATTTGGGTGAAGGCAAGGGCAAGGCTATTAATAAAAAAGTGGCCGGCGGCGTGGTTGGGCTGGCTTTTGATACCCGGGGTAGGCCGCTGGTACTGCCTGAAAATAAAGACGAACGGGTTAGCTGTTTGAACAAATGGGCTAAGGCAATGAACCTTTACCCGGAATAATATTTACAACTTTAGAATTAGGATTTAATTTATGGGTCATGCATATACGCCAGGATTGAGGGTGACCGAGCGGACGCTTATCAAGAAGAAGCGCATTCTGCCCATTCAGGGCAATGTGCTGGTCCAAGCCGGCCAGGCCGTTAATTCCGATACCATTATTGCCCGGACCGAACTGCCCGGAAAGGTCCAGAGCATCAATATTGTTAACCTGCTGTCTATTGCGCCGGAAGACATTCACCTCTACATGCTCAAGAAACCCGGCGACAAGATAGCCAAAGACGAAGCCATCGCTGAGAGCAAGCCGTTTATCAAGTGGTTCAAGACAGCCATTAAATCACCCATCGACGGTACGGTTGAAAGCGTCTCTGAAATTACCGGCCAGGTATTGCTTCGTGAACCGCCCCAGCCGCTGGAACTCAAGGCTTATATTGACGGCAAGGTGGTGGAAGTAATCCCGCGCGAAGGTGCCGTTGTTGAGACCTACTGCTCATTTGTCCAGGGTATTTTCGGCATCGGCGGTGAAGTTACCGGCAACCTCCAGATGGCCGTCAAATCGGCTGATGAAGAGCTTACACCTGACAAGGTCAAGCCCGAATATAAAGGGAAAATAATAGTGGGCGGCTCATACGTGCCCAGCGCTACCCTGAAAAGGGCCATTGAAGTAGGTGTTAAAGGCATAGTAATCGGCGGATTCGACGACAAGGATCTCAAGGAATTGCTTGGTTACGACCTGGGTGTGGCCATTACCGGCACCGAGAAAATCGGCTTGACCCTGGTGCTGACCGAAGGTTTTGGCCGGATAAATATGGCCAAAAAGACCTTTGACCTGCTGGTCAAGAAGGAAGGCAAAAAGGCATCCATCAGCGGCGCCACCCAAATCAGAGCTGGTGTCATCCGTCCGGAAATCATCATCCCCGACCCCGAATTGGCCAAGGCCGTGGCCACCCAGGAAGGATGGGAGCGGGGCGCTATGAAAGAAGGCGACGCTATCCGGATAATCCGTGAACCTTACTTTGGCAGACTGGCTCGGGTAACCAAACTGCCCAACGAGTTGGTCAATATCGAGACCGAAAGCCCGGCCCGGGTGCTTGAGGTTGAGTTCTCGGATAGCAAGCGCGCTATCATTCCACGGGCCAATGTTGAGCTGATTGAGGAATAATAACCACCTTAAAAGCAGTCTTTACCCTAGTTAATCTCCCATATATATTTAATTCTATGGTTGTTTGAACACTAAATTACACACCGGTATTATTTTGAGATTGGATAACACCAAATTATTGACTATTTCCTCTTTTTCAGTAAACTAAATTAGGCTGTTTAGTTAATCAATTATTCGGGTTGATAAATGCGATTATTTGTCGCGATAACGCTGGATGAATCCGTTCGTCAGGCTTTGATTAAGGCGCAGGCTGAATTAAGGCAGTCAGGCGTCGATGCGCGATGGGTTGAGCCAGTCAATATCCACCTGACCATGCGTTTTCTGGGCGAGGTGCCTGAATCGATGGTTTCTAAATTGGCAGAAACTTTGGTCAAAGCCTGTTCCGGACACAGGGCTTTTAGTATGGAGATTGTTGGGCTGGGCGCTTTTCCGCCTGCCTGTGCGTCACACGCAGACAGGAACGTCAGCCGTCCGCGAGTAGTCTGGGCCGGATGCCGTGAGCTGAAGCCGGTGTTGCCGGCGCTTTACCGCGATATTGAAACCGGTATTTTGGGCATGGGACTGCCCGGGGACGACAAGACCTTCTTAGCTCACATAACCCTGGGCCGGGTAAAATCGGGGAAGAATGTTGATAAACTGGCAACAGTTATTAATAGTAATAATAGTAAATCGTTTGGTATTCAGGCAGTCAGCGGCGTGACGCTGTTCGAAAGCAAACTTACGCCGGACGGCCCGATTTACCGCGAAGTGGAGAAATTTAAATTAGGATAAATGAATAAATCCCGCAACCGGTAGTTGTGGGGTCTAAGATCCAGTGAGCGCCATAGGGCGCCATGGCGCTTCGGCGCCATAACGCTATATGGATTAACTGGCTCTAAGAGGAGGTTTTTATGGCAGAGCAAAAGGAAAAAGAAAAGAAAGCCCCGGCGGTTAGTGCCGAACAGAAGCAGAAATCGGATGCTTTGACTCAGGCAATTGCTCATCTGGAAAAGCAGTACGGCAAGGGCGCGGTGATGAAACTGGGCGGTGAAACGCGCATTGATATACCGTGCATCTCGACCGGTTCTTTGAGCTTGGACATTGCTCTGGGTGGCCGCGGCGTGCCCAAGGGCCGGGTGATTGAGATATTCGGGCCGGAAGCTTCCGGCAAGACAACGCTGTCGTTGCATATCGTGGCTAACGCCCAGAAAAACGGCGGCACGGCCGCGTTCATTGACGTGGAACACGCGCTTGATCCGATTTATGCCGAGAAAATAGGCGTTAATCTGGAAGACCTGGTGATTTCCCAGCCGGACAGCGGCGAACAGGCCCTTAACACAGCCGAGACCTTGGTTCGGAGTAATGCGGTTGATATCGTGGTCGTTGACTCGGTGGCGGCGCTGGTGCCCCAAGCCGAAATCGAAGGCAATATCGGCGATGCGCACGTTGGTCTCCAGGCACGCTTGATGTCACAGGCGCTCCGGAAACTGACCGCGATTATCAGCAAGTCCAACACCTGCGTGATATTCATCAACCAGCTTCGCGAGAAAATCGGCATTTCCTGGGGTAACCCGGAAACCACGCCGGGCGGACGGGCGCTGAAGTTCTACGCTTCGGTTAGGCTGGATGTGCGTAAAATAGGTTCGCTCAAGAATACCGCCGAAGAGGTTATTGGCACCCATGTCCGGGTGAGCGTGGTTAAAAATAAGGTCGCGCCGCCATTCCGGAAGGTGGAGCTTGATATTATGCACTCCGGCGGGATTTCTTACATAGGAGATGTTTTGGATATGGCCGTTACTGCGGAAGTGGTTAAGAAGAGCGGCGCTTGGATGGAATACAAAGGCAACCGTATCGGCCAGGGGCGGGAAAAGGCTAAGGATTACCTCAAGGAGAATCCCCCGATTATGAAGGAGATAGAAGACGAGGTTAAGAAGCTTCACGGTTTAGCGTAATAGATTTTATAATAGGATAATTGTTAGGAGTATGATATGGCAGATAAAAAACTGAAGATTTATTACTGCAACGAGTCTCACGAAGTTAAGATTATAGGTAACAAAGAAGGATTGGAATTTTTGTCTGATGGCCTGAAGAAGATTATCGGCAAAAAAGGCCCGGGCGCTAACAGATTGAGCCTGCTGCCGGGCGACCAGCTGGTTGACGGCTCGGCTCCGGTGATGACGCTGTTTTCGGATAATAACGAAGATTACGAGGAAGAAGATTAACCGGGACGTAATTCTGCGGCGAGATTAATTTATGAAGGTTGACGAACTGCGCAAGTTGTTCCTGGAGTTTTTCCAGGAGAAGGGCCATCAGGTCTGCCCGAGCGATTCGCTGGTGCCGGCCAATGACCCGACGCTGCTTTTTACCGGCGCCGGTATGAACCAGTTCAAGGATTATTTCCTGGGCCGGGTCAAGCCGCTTTTTAAACGGGCCACCACGTCCCAGAAGTGCCTGCGCACTGGCGATATCGAAAAGGTCGGCCGAACCTCGGCGCACCATACCTTCTTTGAAATGCTCGGCAATTTTTCGTTCGGCGACTATTTCAAGAAAGAGGCCATCCAATGGGCTTGGGAGTTCCTGACGGTCCGGCTTAAAATACCGGCCGAGCAACTGCGTATATCGGTTTATAAGGATGACCACGAGGCATACCGGATATGGAACAAGGAAATCGGCATTCCGGAAAAGATGATTTACCGGCTCGGGCCGGAAGGCAACTTCTGGCCGGCTAACGCTCCGGCCGAAGGCCCGAATGGCCCGTGCGGGCCGTGCTCGGAGATATATTACGATTACGGCGAGTCTGTCGGCTGCGGTCTGCTAGAATGCGGCGTGGCTTGCGACTGCGGCCGGTTCGTGGAAATCTGGAACCTGGTATTTATGGAATTCGACCGGCGCGACGTGGATGAACTGGTGCCGCTGGCCCAGAAGAACATCGATACCGGCATGGGGCTGGAGCGTATCTCTGCCGTGATGCAGGGCGTCCGGAGTAATTTTGATATTGATATATTCAAGCATATTATAAAATATATTGATGGCTTGATAGAGGTGACGGCTGACCAGAAGTCGGCCGAGGCGAGCATCCCGGAGAACACAGCCCGAATCAGGCGCATTGCCGACCACAGCCGGGCGCTGGTGATGCTTATATCGGACGGTGTGTTGCCGTCGAACGAAGGCCGCGGTTACGTCGAACGCCGCATCCTTCGGCGGGCTGTGCGTGACGGCATGACTATGGGCCTTAACAAGCCGTTTATGCATAAGATTATTCCTTCCGTGATTGAAGTGATGAAGTCCGGCTATCCGGAATTGGTCGGCCGGCGCGAGCATATCGTACGGATAATCAAAGCCGAAGAGGAAAAGTTCCTGGAAACCGTGGAACAGGGAATGGTATTGTTGGATGAAACTATCAAGAAAGTAGCCAAATCGTCTAAGGTTTTTCCAGGCGAGGATGCTTTCAAACTTTACGATACTTACGGGTTTCCGATTGACCTGACCGAATCAATTCTGGCTGAAAAGGGTTTTCGGCTGGATATTACCGGTTACGAGGCGGCTATGTCAAAGCAGAAGGAATCGGCCCGGGCATCGTCTAAAATAGCTGATTCAGTTTTTGCCAAGACACCGCTGGATGAAATCAGGAATATCCTGTCCGAGACTGTTTATCTGGGCAACGAAACATTGGTCGCCAAGATGAAAGTTGAGGCCATCCTGGCTGAAGGCAAGGTTATCCAGTCGGCTGAAGCCGGTACCGAAGTGGGAATTATCACGGACCGGACGTCATTTTACGCCGAATCGGGCGGACAGGTGGGTGATATGGGGAAATTATCATCAGATAAAGCCCATATTACCGTGACCGATACCCAGAAGCTGGATAAATATTTTCTGCATATCGGCAAGGTTAAGAAGGGTTCGTTAAAGGTTGGCGACGAGCTGGAAGGCGTGGTTGATGCCGAACGGCGTATGGCCATTACCCGCAACCACACGGCTACCCACCTGCTCCAGAATGCATTGCGCACTATTGTTGGCGCTCATATCGAGCAGGCCGGCTCGCTGGTGGCTCCGGACCGGTTCCGTTTTGATTACAGCCATTTCGCGGCACTTAGCCGTGATGAGATAAAGGCAATTGAGGACTTGGTCAACCGGCGCGTTATGGAAAACGGCAAGGTTGACATCAAAACAACCACGCTTGAAGATGCCAAGAATCAAGGGGCGTTGGCTTTCTTCGGCGATAAATACGGGGAGAAGGTCAGGCTGGTCAAGATTTCAGATTACAGCCGGGAACTGTGCGGCGGTTCGCACGTTCATCAGACCGGCGATATCGGATATTTCAAAATACTCAGCGACGCGTCTATTGCGGCCGGCACTCGCCGGATAGAAGGGTTGAGCGGAGAACCGGCCGTTAAATATGTTCGGGAGAACGAGGCTCATCTGGTTGAGGCGGCCGAGCTTTTATCGGCGCCGCCGGCACAGTTGTCAGCTAAAATCAAGGCGCTCCAGAACCAGCTTAAAGAGCAACAACAGGAACTGGCCAAGCACCGCAAGGGCGATAATAAAGAGATTGCCCATGCTTTGCTGGCCAAAGCCTGCGCCATGGCATCCGGCAAATGCCGGGTGATTGCAGAAGTATTAGAAAACAAGACTGTTGATGATCTGCGCAATATCACTGATATTATCAAGGGTGTTAACGAACCGGTGATTGCACTATTAGGCACGGTCAGTGAGAACAAGGTCAACCTGTTGCTGATGATGCACCAGTCGTTGGTTAAGGATGATTTTAACGCGGTCAGCCTGATTAAAGAGGTGGCCAAGGTGATTGAGGGAAGCGGCGGCGGCCGGAAGGATATGGCCCAGGCCGGCGGCAAGCGGCCGGACAAGGTCGAAGAAGCGCTGGCTCTGTTTAATCAGCTGGTAAACCGCAATTGATAATTCGGTTATGCACATAACAGTTAACGGCGAGAAAAAAGAACTGGCTGAAGGGTTGACGGTTAGAGGATTGCTGGAAAAGTCCGGTATCGTTACCAATCAGGTGGCTGTAGAGGTCAACCTGCAGATTATTCCCAAAACTGACTTTGATAAATATGTTATCAAGCAGGATGATAAAGTAGAGATAATATCGTTCGTAGGCGGAGGTTAACCGATGGATAAGAAATTGAAGATTGGCAAATACGAATTCAATTCCCGGATGTTTGTCGGCACGGGCAAGTATGCGACATTCCCGCTGATGAAAGAGGCTTTGGAGGCATCCGGCACCGATTGCGTGACCGTGGCGGTTCGGCGGGTAAACCTGAAATCGGCTCTTTCCGGCAATAAAGACAGCGAGTCGCTCTTGGATTATATCGATACCAAGAAGTACAAGATTCTGCCCAACACGGCCGGCTGTTATTCGGTCGATGAGGCCGTGCGCACGGCCCGGCTGGGGCGCGAAGTGGGACTGTCCGATATGGTCAAAATCGAGGTAATCGGCGATGAAAAGACGCTTTACCCGGATTTGATGGGATTGATTGAGGCGACCAAGATTCTGGTCAAAGAAGGGTTTACGGTATTGCCGTACAGCTCGGATGATTTGATTACGGCGCTTCGTTTGGAGGATGCCGGCGCGGCCTGCGTCATGCCGCTGGGCGCGCCGATTGGTTCGGGATTGGGCATAGTCAACCCTATGAATATCCAGATTATTATCAGCCGGTTGAAAGTGCCGGTGATAGTTGACGCTGGCGTGGGTACCGCGTCTGACGTGGCCGTGGCCATGGAATTAGGCGCGGATGGGGTGCTCCTTAATACCGGTATTGCCTTAGCCAAAGACCCGGTTAAGATGGCTCGTGCCATGAAGCTTGCTTGCGAAGCCGGCAGAGAATCCTTCCTGGCCGGCCGGATACCCAAGAAATACTTTGAGGCTTCGGCGTCTTCTCCTAAAGATGGTAAAATAAGTCAATAAACTGATTACGCATCTTGCTGAAAAATGGATATATTGAATATCTCAACCCATTCCCGAACGGAATTGATTGATATCACCGGCCAGATTCAGGGCTTGATAAAGAAGAATAAATGGCAGGATGGGGTGCTGACCGTGTTCGTGCCGCACACAACGGCCGGGGTGACGATTAACGAAAACGCCGACCCGTCGGTGCAGAGAGATGTGCTCAAACAATTATCCAAATTAGCTCCGGTTGAGGCCGGCTATATCCACAGCGAGGGTAATTCAGACGGGCATGTCAAGAGTTCGCTGGTGGGCTGTTCGCTTAATATCATCGTCGAAAACGGGGCGATGGCGTTGGGCACATGGCAGGGCGTCTATTTCGCCGAATTCGACGGGCCGCGGAGCAGGAAGGTCCAGCTGAAATTCCTATCAGATAAGTAATATGAAAAGCAAGATTTTATTCAAACCGGTTCAATCAGGCGAAGACACTGCGGCTATCTGCGATAAGGTGGCCCAGCTATTCCAGGCTGTCACCCTGAAGAAATATATCCGCAAGGATGACCTGGTGGCATTGAAGATACATATGGGCGAAGGCCGGAAGAAGACCTTTGTTTCGCCCGATTTCATCAGGCCGATTATTGACCAGGTCAAGGAATGCGGCGGCAAGCCGTTCGTGACCGACACCAACACGCTTTATACCGGCCGGCGGTCCAACGCGGTGGACCATCTGATGATGGCTCACGAAAACGGTTTCTCCGTAGAAAACCTGGGTTGTCCGGTGATTATCGGCGACGGTATGATCGGCGAGAGCCAGGTTTCGGTTATGGGGCCGGAGGGCAAGTGGGCTCATATCTGCGGGCTGGCCCGGCGGGCCGACGTGATTATTGGCATTGCCCATTGCACCGGGCATCTTTTGTCCGGATACGGTGGCGCGCTCAAGAATATCGGCATGGGGCTGGCCGGCCGGGGCGGGAAGCTGGACCAGCATTCGGGCGTGCTGCCGGATATTGCCATAAGCGAGTGCGTCGGATGCGGGATATGCGTGGTGCATTGCCCGGCCAGGGCGATTAGTCTCAAGGATAAGAAGGCTTATGCGGATAGGAAGAAATGCTACGGCTGCGGCGAGTGTTATGCCGTCTGTCCGAACGGCGCGGTAAAAGTTGAAAAGTGGCATGCCGCGTCGGATATGGTCCAGGCGAAGATGGCCCGGTATTGCTCGGCGATACTAAAGGACAGGAAGGCATTGTTCATTAATTTCGCGATTAACGTCACCAAGAACTGCGACTGTATCGGCGAGCCGGAAAAGCCCATTGCCAATGATACCGGGATACTGGCCGGGACCGACCCGGTGGCCTTGGATGTGGCCAGTATTAAGGCGATTATCAAAACTGCCGGTGCCGATGTCTTTAAACAGGCCTGGCCGGATGTCGATTATAATATCCAGTTCCGCGAAGCGGAAAAGCTGGGCGTAGGCTCGACTGAATACGAGGTGGTCAATGATTAAGATGAGATGCCTGTTTTTAATAGGGTTGTTGATGCTGGCTTTGGGCGGCGGCGCGGTCTATGCCGCCGGCGCCGAAGTGGTCAGCGTGGATAACAGCAGTTATACCGGCGAAAATATTGTTTTCGGCGCAGACAGCTGTATTGTTTACCGGGGAGTCACGCCCACCGAAGTTTTATATAACAATATCGCCGGGATAATGATTTTATCGGAATTATCGCCGGCGGTAAAATCACCGGTCAGGATTACGACCGTTAATAACGATATCCTTATGGGCAAGATAGACGGCGGGCAGAAAGGCAAATTGCTGTTCTCGTCGCCGGTCATAGGCCAGGTGGAACTACAATATTCGGCTGTCAAAAGCATCGAAATGGCCGTCAACAAGTTTTTTATTAGTGAACCGGGCGATACGGAAGAAGATATGGTTTATCTGTTGAGCGGAGACAAGGACAGGGGCGCTGTTACTTTGCTGGACAGCGACAGGCTGGTGGTTAAGTCGTCTCTGTATAACAAAGAGCTGTCCTATAAGTTGGCTGATGTCGGGCGCGTGGAGTTTATGAGTTCCCCGGTCTTGAACAAACCGGACAGGCCGGGATTTGAAACGACGGTCTTGTGCCGGGATGGCAGCCGGATAACCGGGTATATCGAGGGTAGCAAGAGCCATATCGGATTGAAGACGCGTTACAATATTAATTACAGCATTCCGCTGGACCGGATAATATTTGTTTATTTCCCCGGCAGCCGCTGCCGGTATCTTTCCGACGAAACGCCCTCTATAGTTAAGGAATACGCCTGGACCTTTGCTCAGGATGATATGTTTCTGTGGCCTTAC
This sequence comes from Candidatus Brocadiia bacterium, assembly GCA_041658285.1. Lineage (NCBI taxonomy): Bacteria > Pseudomonadati > Planctomycetota > Candidatus Brocadiia > Candidatus Brocadiia bacterium. Next base: position 35,744 of record JBBAAP010000012.1, on the reverse strand, counting down.
CAGCGCGATAGGGGCGTTCGGATAGGCAAAGGCGAGCCGAAGAATATCTCCATAAAAGGCGCTGAATATCCCAAGGGGCTGGGCGTTCACGCCAACAGCGAATTGACGTATAAATTCGCCGAGTTCACCGCAGGCAAATCAGACGGCCAGTACCAGACTTTTTATGCGACCATCGGGCTGGACGATTCCGCCGAGGACAAGGCCAGCGTCCAGTTCGTTATTTATCTGGACGGCGTCAAGGCTTATGAAAGCAAGGTTTTTAAGAGCGGCGACGGCCCTGAGGAAATCGCCATCCCGTTGAATAAAACCAAGGAGATGAAACTGGTGGTGACCGATGTCGGAGATGGTTATGTCCACGACCGGGCGGTCTGGGCGCTGGCCAGGGTCATTAGGCCTTGATTCGGTATGAGTTTCCCCAAATTAATGATATTCTTTTAATTAAATTATGAATTCAATAGTAAAGATTACTTTTTGTATAGTCAGTTTATGTGCCTGTTTTGGGTGCAGCGCCCACAATAATTTATCCTTAAGCAATGTAACTGAAAAACCAACGTTTAAATATACAGTCAAATCCGTCTGCGAAGAAATCCTGGCCACACCCGAAGATAAGCTGGATTTTGGCCGATATGTTATACTGCTTAGTAAGGTTGTAAATCCAAATATAAACATAGAAAATGAATTGAGACGATTGGATAATATGGCTGATGCGGTTCGCCCCCGACTAAAGGGCGTTAATAAGCCAAAAGAAATAATAAGGGTTTTAAATAAATACTTGTTTGAGGATATGAAATTTAAAGCCACAGGCATAAAAAAAATGGGAAATGTTCCTATGGAACAAATTATGGTGCCGTATGTTTTGGGGAAAAGAGAGGGGACATGTGTTCCTTTAAGCATTATATATCTTTGTTTAGCCGAGCGTTTGGATCTGCCAATTTATGGGGTAACTTTACCGAAACACTTTTTTGTAAGGTATGATGATGGGGAAACCAGGATAAATATTGATCCTGTAAAAAAAGGTATTGAGGTTGACGACAATAGCTACTTGAAGATTTTTGCGCCCTTGGTTAAAGATGCTGACTTGAAGATCAAGGAGATGCTTTTAAGAAATTTATCACGTAAAGAAATTTTAGGGGAATATCTGGGGGGGCAGTTAATAAGAGAATTTATAGACCCTGAAAAAATGCTAAATTACAAACAGGCGGTGGAATATGAAAATTATTCAATCGAATTATTCCCAAATTATTCATATTCTTATGTCAGAAAAGGCACATATATTCATTTCTTATGGGAAGAAAATGGTAAAAAGGATGCGAATGATCTTAATGAGGCACTTCAATATGTATTAAAGGCATATAATTTATATCCTTATGATCTATATACAATAGTAGCTATAATTTTAATTTATAATGATATGAATAATTGTCAGGAATGTTTAAAAATGATAGATGAATTATATCAGAAATTCTCACTTGCAGAGGTTGCAGAGATATGCACAAGTGAAGCAAACGATGATATAATGTTTATAAAGCAAAAGTGCCGGACAAAGCTGGAAGACCGGCCTGTTCCAAAATAAATAGTGTTTGTAGATGCGTGTAGATGCGACATACATCAGGGATGTCCAAAATTGACAGGTTTTTGGGCTGACCCCGACTTCCGTCGGGATAAGAGCCTCTAACTCACTATGCCTGCCTAATGCAGACCAGGTTCGAACTGGCTCTAAAAACGAATTAAACGTACTTTCAGCCTTTCAGGAGGGGGCAGTGGGGTATCACTAACTGGGATAGGGATGTCTGGGAATGGTTCACTGATGTCTCTGAACGGTTCATTGAGGGCGGTGAACGGTTCACTGACGTCTCCGAACGGTTCATCCAGGGCGGGGAACGGTTCACTGACGTCTCTGAACGGTTCATTGAGGGCGGTGAACGGTTCACTGACGTCTCTGAGCGGTTCATCCAAGGCGGGGAATGGTTCACTGAAGGGTACAAATGGCTTGTACTAAGGAACGAACGAGCTGTACTGCCCCGCTGGAATAAGCGGGATAAGAGCCAGTACGTTACTTCGTTCCTACTGGCTCTAAAGTAACGACGGGCCGTAGGTATACGCTTATAGGTTGTAGGCATATGCTTATAAGCCGTAAGTATATGCTTATAAGCCATATCCACAAGGATATAAGCCATATCCACAAGGATATAAGCCGTAGATTCGGGGATATGACTCATAGACGCTTGTCTGCAACCCGTAGACGCCTGTCTGTAACCCGTAGACGCCTGTCCGCAACCTATAGACGCCTGTCTGTAACCCGTAGACGCCTGTCCGCAACCTATAGACGCCTGTCCGTAACCCATAGACGCTTGTCCGTAACTCATAGACGCCTGTCTGCAACTTGTAGACGCTTCTTTATAACTCGTATTCACAAGAATATAAGCCTTAGTGCAGGAAATATGGGTCTTAGCAGGAGGAATATAAGCGTTTTGGAGGGGGCGCAACTGGATCTAGCCCCGATGATGCGTTTCTCATCGGGATAAGAGCCAGTAACTCACGTTGTTCGAACTGGCTCTAAAGATATTTTTTACATACCTGGAACACTTCTTCAACCGTAATCAGCCTCATACATTTGTGGTCGGTCGGGCAGGAGCGTTTAAGGCACGGGGCGCAAGCGGCCTTTTTGCAGATAATCGAATGCCCGTTGCCGAACGGGCCGGTGGTTGAGGTGTCGGTCGGCCCGAATATAGCCGCGACCGGAGTGCCCACGGCGGCGGACACGTGCATCGGCCCGGTGTCGTTGGTTACCAGCAGTTTGCATTTTTTGAGCAGGGCGGTCAGCTGAAGTATCGAGGTCTGGCCGGTAAAATCAATCACCCGGTTGCTGTCAATTTGCCGGGAAATCAGGTTGCCCAGCTTGGCTTCGTTCGGGCCGCCGATGATGACGATATGCAATCCGCTGTATTTATCAAGCAGCTTTTTTGACAGTTCCACGAATCGTTCTGTTGGCCAGCATTTGGCATCGCCGTAAGTCGCGCCGGGGTTGATGGCTATGAAATATTCCGCTCCGGAAGCGATTGCTTTTTTAATCTGTCCGGTTGCCCATTTCTCTTCCTCCGGTGAAGTCGTAATCTGCGGGGCCGAGAAGGGCACGGGCTTATTAGCGCTCCAGACTGAAAGCAGGTTCAGGAAATAATAGACCCTATGCTGGGTCAGGATTTCTTTGGTCCTGGGCAGGCTTTGGGTCAGCAATCCGCCGCGGCCTTCGCTGGCATAGCCGACGCGATGGGTTATTTTTGTCAGAAAGCTTACCAGTGCCGAATGGAACGAACGGGGCAGGATGATGACCAGGTCAAACCGCTTGTTCTTGAGGTGCTTGATAAGTTTTATCTCGGCGCCGATTTTTTTCAATCCCTTGGCGTCTTCATAGGGGATGATGTCGTCTATGGCGCGCTCGTACTTGAACAGCTCGGCCAGGTTGGAACGGGACAGAACCGCGATGCGGCTTTCGGGGAACAGGTAGCGTACGGCTTTGAGCACCGGCAGGGACATTACCGCGTCGCCCAGCCAGTTGGGTGTCTTGATTAATATGTGTTTGTAATCCGTATTCATAATTACTTATGCCCGATGATTGACCACCAGATTTGGTGCAATCTGAGGTTTCTTAAACAATGGGTTATGATATCTTTTTTGTTAGCTTTAAAGTAGTTATCGTCAAAATATATCTTGAGGAATCTGAATCTGTCCGAAGCCGTGATAGCCGCAGCTCCCAGGAACTTGGCAATCGAGCGGTTCAGGCGTATCAGGCTGTTTAATTCTGATTGCTGATTTTCTAAATCCTTGGCGCCATCGAAATCGATGATATAGGCCTTGTCACGGTTTACCAGGATATTGCGGATATGCAGGTCGCGGTGCAGGATGCCGGCCTGGTGCAGTTTTTTTATGGATGCGTTGACCATTTTGAATAGATTGGTTTTTCTGGATAATAATTCTTCCGGTGAATCAGTTTCCCCCAGCGAGACGATGGCTTCGGCCAGTGTGGGCGCATCGATTTCCTTGGTGATAATCCAGAGCTGGCATAGGGGGCCGAACACTGGCTTGGTAATGATACCCAGTATTTCTGGCGCCGGCACGTTTGATTTGATGGCTTGCTCGGTCATATTCAGCTCATTGATGGCTCTGGTATTGCCCCAAAAGATGTCCGGCAGTAACGCGCTGCTTAGCCCGCCGCGTTTGTATTGGCGAATGACGGCCGAAGTGTCAGCGCCTGTTTTAAAAGTATTATAGCTGCCCCGGCCCTGGACTGTTTTTCCCGGGGACGCCGTCTTGATATTTTTGATGATGTCCTGATAGCCTTTGCGGATGAGATAAAAAAGGCCGTCATCTTTTATCGATTCAAATGCCTCTGAATTAACAGGCTTCATAATGATTTATTTCGGCGTTTCTATGTATTTAATCGGCGTTAACGGCTTGGTTGCCCGGCTTAGGAAAAGCATGGCAAAGGCCGTATCCTGGGCGTTGTTATTCCAATCGCCGCTCTCCCGCTGTTCTATCAAAAGGTAACGAGCGCCTGATTGATACCAGTTATGCTCGCCGAATGTTTCCGTATCTGAAAGCACCCCGGCGCGCTGAAGCCCGTAGATATAATAATAATGCCAGGTGGTCGGCGCTCCGGCCATGCAGGGGTTTTCCAGGACAGTGAAGTTTTTGTCCAGCCAATCAACAGATTTTTTGATGGCCGGGTCGTCCTTGAGTTTTTTATTCTGGTAGTATTTTGATATGGCCAATCCGCCCAATCCGCCGGCGGTCATGCTGCCGTAACTGCTGCCAATCGTATAACACCATCCGCCGTCGCCGCTTTGGGTGCGGAGCAGGTGTTTTTCGGCATCGGCCCAGACCTCTTGCGGGATATCGATATCGGCTTCGGCGCAGGCCCTTAAGCCCAGAAGGGCGTATTGGGTATTTGAATTATCGTAAGCCGCATCTTTGCGCCGGTAGGCTACTTTCACGCGTATTTTTTTTACCGATAAGGTTGAATTGTTCGGTTTATCTTTACCGGTAATTACCGGTTTCAAAGCATCGGAAGTGACAGTCTGCGTGATGGTTGAATCGTCTATAGTTGCGCCGTAGGTCCAGTTTCCGCTGTAAGATTGATTGGCCATCAGGAAATGAGCGCACTGGGCGATGCGCGATTGGTATTTGCCCCTATCAATATATGCCAGCGCCATGGCCAGAATCGCCACATTATATGTTCTTTCCAGTTTTTTAGTCATAAAATTGTTTAGCGATGCTTCAATCATCGGATCGTTTATCGGAAGCCCGGAGTGCAGAAGAGCGTAAAAAGTCAACTCGTCGCTGATTTTTCCTTGAGATTGGGCTTGTTTGATAAGGAAATCCTTGCCACGATTGATTGCTGCGGCAATATCCGTTTGGGGAGTTTCTGGGGGGATTTGCCACCATTTTTGCCATTTCTTGGCGTCTATCCCGTATTTTTGGCCGGTAATCGTTTCCAAAGTCTGTCCTATCTTGTCTTTTATTATCTTGCGATTTTCATCCGGCAGGAGCTCTATCAGCAATGAAATTGATTTTACGTTTTTGATTTGGCTTAATACGGATAAAGCTGCCCAGGCGATGTCTTGATTCCTATCTGCCGACAAGTTGACCAGCGGAAAACAGGAAAGGTATCCCGGGAATTTAGACAGCGCGCTTATGATAGTCTTTTTTATCGCTGGGGATGATTCATCGTTCTTAGCCATTTCAGCCAGTATATTCGCCGCTTCGGCCTGATAATTGATAAATTGTCCTAATACCTGGATTAATTTTAGTTTGCCGGATTCGTTATTTACAAGCGAATAATCTTTGGTAAACCATTGCGCCGCATAATAATCAGTTGAGGTCATTTTGGTGATGCAGTCAAAAATGGCGTCAATAACGATTTGGTCATTTTCTGAATTTAATGTCTGGATTATTGTCTGTACCGCCTGGCGGCGATCCCGATCTTTATCAAAAAACCCCCAGAGAGGGTTTAATAATTGCACTGCTTTAACCCGTTCAGCCGGATTTTTAGACTGGTATTTGCTCCGGAAGGCAACATATTTATTTTCCCAGTCTGTTGAGCTTATTTTGGGTGGTGGCGGTGGTGGAGGCGGCTGAGGAGCCGGATCAGCCGCCAGGGCTTTATCCAGAATCGAAAAGATGATAAACAGTAAAAATAATACTTTTAAATTACTCATTGATTATGGTCATTACTTTTTAGACGATTGATGACCGCCTGAATCACCCAGTCTGGGGTAGAAGTTCCGGCTGTAATACCAATAGATTTGAATTTTTTGAGGTTTTTAAGAGGTAACTCTGTTTCATCCGCTACCTGGAAAGTTGGCACCTTTAGAGATCTTGATAGTGCTGCTAATCTGGATGTGTTGGCGCTTTTATGGTCGCCGACCACAACCATAGCTTCGACCCGTTTGCTTAATTCGACAACTTCTCTTTGGCGGCGGGTAGGCGCAGGGCAGATTGTGTTTAGAACTATGACATCGGAGCATCTATTTTTAACCACATCAATTATTTCCTGGTAAAGCTGCGGTTGGAAAGTGCTTTGCGCCAGAATACATATGGGTACTTGCAGGTTAATATCTTTTTTATTAAATAAACGAATAGTTTCTTTCTTAGAACTCACCACTACCGGGCGTGAATTTGGATTTACCGATTGCGCATAGCCAACCAGGCTGAATACTTCAGCATGTGCTTTATCACCGACAATAATCATATGGTAACCTTTACGGGCGTATTCCATTACCTGTTGTTGGGAATTCTTGACGTGAGGACAGGTGGCATCTATGACTTTATAGCCTTTCCCGGAAAGTTTTTCCTGAACGACTGGTGGTGCGCCATGCGCCCGAATTACAATAATAGGTCTTTTTGTTTTTTTTATTGGTTTCTCGGTGCGATTTGTTACCGGATTTACGCCTTTACTTCTCAACATTTGAACAACTTGTTCGTTATGAATAAGCGGTCCATATGTATAGACTGTATATTGAGGCGGGATTTTCAGGACTGAGTCAAGAGCTCGTTTTACACCCCAGCAGAATCCTGCAGTTTTAGCAAGTTTTATTCTCATAGCTTATTTGAAAAGCAACGGTAACGGTTTAAGCACCGCTTTTGGTTCTGTAAAGGGGCCTTCCACTTTAATGGTATAAATACCTTTTGTGAAAAGATTTGTAATATCTTTAAGGATTTTAATGTCGGGCAAGAACCATGGCGCGAACTGAGTATCAAACTGCAAATCCAGAGTCCCGTCTAATTTTATCGTGCCTGCTCCTTTGAGCGTGACTGATTTACTGGCGAATATTAATCGGGTGACATTAATTTTCCCGCCTTTCATGGAGAATTTAATTTCGCCTTCATGGAAAACTGATTTTTCTGACATAGTAAAAAGATTAAAAATGCTTAAAAATATCGGGACTTCCCAGAGCTGCGCGTCAATAATTGATGCCTGACCCTGGATAGAGATGGCTTCCTTTGAGATGTTGTTTCCCGCAATAATAAGTTCAGCTGATAGTTTGCCTGAGATATCGCTGGCTACCAAGGTTGTATCTCGGCCGATAGACCTGATATCAAGTCCGACCAAATTAATTTGTCCGTAATATTTATAAGAGCTGGCATTTTGTTTATTTGGTAATTCAACAGTTGTATAGCCTGAAATAGTCCCTCCGTAGGCGGAGCCGTTTATGTCATAAAAACTAAATCGGTTATTTTCCCTGAGAAATTGGATGGAAAGGTTTGAAAATTGCTTGCCTTCTATGCGTAAATGATTCATCTGTATGGATCCTGCTGTATGGCCTTTTTGGGAGTTAGCCTGTGACTGACCTTTTATCGTGATGGAGCCATTAATCTCATTTAATAACAAGCCAACTCTGAGGGCGCCATTGGATAATTTTATCTCAGCCTGATAATTTATCGTGTCACCGCTGAGATTAGGACTGGTTATATTAATGGACATATTGCTGTTGCCTGTAAGTTCCAAATCTTTAAGGAAACCGCAGATAGGTTCTGGAACTAACTCGAATAATTGAGGTGATAAATCTATCTGTGAGGCGGTGATAGACAATAAAAAAATAGGTTTTTCTTCCCCAGAGAAAGGGTTTATAATGATGCCATTAAAATTGAAAACGGTTTTATTATTGGCTGCTTTTAGGTTTTTTAAGAGAAGCACGGGCATTTCGCGGTATTTTGAATAATCTGCTTGCTTATTGTCTGGTTGTTTGCTCGTAATTTGTTCTGTCAGGGATGAATCATAGGTGTTTTTCTCCAGAATATCTTTTTTCAAAAGAGCCCGGGGAATATAATCAATTTTGCCTGTTAGTGACGACAGCGGATAAAAAGAAGGTTTTAATTTTATAGAGTTATTATTACATTCTATGGATAATTGAATATTGGTATTTTTATCTCCAGGTTGTTTGGACACTGTAACGTTAAGATTTATTAATCCTGCAGGCTGGTAAGTCATCCATAATTTTTCGGTATCGGGCAGGTATTTTTTTACAGCCTCTTTTAGGGCGTAATCGCTTGTTTGTATATCCTTAGCTTCAACGATTATTTGATAGGATTCATTGTCGGGCGCAAAGTGATAGTTGCCAACCAGATGAATATCTGATTTGTTTTCGTTATTAGTTCCGCTTCTTCTGACGGCATTCAATGATTTTATTTTAACCTCGGTGGCGGCGTTATTTTTGATGTTGATTCCGATGTCGGCATCAGAGTTGACAACAGTATAAGGAAAGAATGCCGGGGTGAATTCAACAGCCTTAAATAAGAACTCAAGACCATATTCCTCGGCTTTATTAGGGCCTTCCGCCCGAATAACCGTCCCCTTGATATCGATGTTCCCCCTGGTAATTGCTAGTTTATTCCATATTTCTTTAACGTTACTTGAGGTTGCCTGGAAAAGCTTGTTGTCCAGAATGATGTTATTGGCGTTTATATTTAAGGCGAATCCGGAGTTGATATCGTAACCGTTGACCTGCCCATCCAACTCTATAAGGCTGTTGTTTTTAGGGTCATAAGTGCTAAGTTTTTTTAGTTGAATGACAGACTCGGAAAATATTACTTGGCCTTTAATATTGGAGATTTTATAAGGAAAATTGCTGTATGTCATTTCCGTGTCCAAACAATCCATCTGAACCGTAAAATCGGATGATTTAGTGTTTAGATTATAAGTGTAATCAATATTAAGATTGACTTTCCCTTGAGCCTGATACCTTTTCCAGATATGCCGTAATTCATCAGACAGCTTATTTGACAGATTCTCATCTATCTTTAAGCCCAAACCGGACAGCTTTAAGCGAACTATGCCGGAATGGAAATCTATCTCCCCGTTAATCAGCCAATTTGCCGAAAAATATTCAGTTTCCCGGGCTTGAATGAGCTCCAGCTTGGATTCTCCTTCAATCAAGCAACGATTGACTCCTATCGGATATAATGAAATGTTAATATTGCTTAGTTTTGCCGAAGTCTCTTTGCTAAGTAAGCTAACATCTTTTATGTGAACAGTTCCGTTTATAACGGTAATTTGCGGCAAGTTCTTCCCTATGGAGCGGGCAGGGTCGGTGCCGTATGACAGTGGAGATGTGTTAGAGGATTCCAGGTTGTTAATAAGCTGCGAGATTAGTTTGTAATCCCAATTCAATTCCGGTTGCCTCAAAACTATTTCTGACAGGGTAAATTTGCCTTTAAGCAGTTTAAGCCTATCCGGTATTACCTTGATGCTTCTGGCGGAGAGCAGGGTGTTTTCGGTTGTCGGAGTGGAGGTGACCGAAAGTTTAAAGTTGGCCAGCTTTAATCCTCGCCATAAATTAAAATCTGTGGCACCGACGCTTATTTTGGCCCCGGTTACTTTCGCCACTGATTCCTTGATGCCGCCTATATTTATCAGAGAAGACGAGACAATCCTTAAATTTATGGCTATAATGGCAACCAGCAAGGCCAAGATGAAGACAAAAATCAAGAATTTTCTGGTGTTCATAGAAGATTAAAAACGGTAACTCCTTGAACCTGATTATATAAGGCTAATCCATGCTGTCTATAATTTTGTTAATTTTATAGATTAAAAATATATATTTTATCTTGACAGGCGCGATTGATACTGCTATGAAATTAACGTAATTAAGAGGAGGCAGATTATGAAGAAATTGCTATTAATCGGGTTGCTCGTTATGATTTTGAGTGGTTGCATATCTTTTAATACTCAATGGGACCCGTCCATCAAAGATGATTTCTCTCACGAGAAGTCTCATTTTCGGGCGCTCTGGCAGGATATGGCCTATATCCATAAATTCATTGATCGGCATGTATTCAACCTTGAGGAAGGCGATCCCACTCGTTATTAACAGGGTCGGGACGGAAGCCTGATATAACCAGGGTAATTTCCCCTTTAATATCCTTGTCTTTTATCTGTTCCGCTATTTCCGAAGTCAGTCCGTATTTTATCTCCTCGAAGAACTTAGTCATTTCGCGGCAAAGAGCCATCGGCCGGTTGCCGAGTATTTCCGAAATCTGAGCCAGCGTTTTATGTATTCGATGAGGCGCTTCGTATATTACAATGGACCGTTTTTCCTGGCGCAGTTGTTCCAGGTGTTTCTTGCGTTTGGATGGTTTAAGCGGCAGGAATCCCTCGAAAACAAATCCGGCTGTAGGCAAGCCGGAAACCGATAGGGCCGTTATCAGCGCGCTCGGGCCCGGAATCCCGATTACCCGGATGCCATTTTCGGCGCATAATTTCACCAGTTCGTATCCTGGGTCTGATATCAAAGGCGTGCCCGCATTGCTGACCAGGGCTATATTCTTGCCGGATAACATTAACTGGACCAGATGTTTGGAGCGATAATCCTTGTTATGCTCGAAATAGCTGAGCAGGCTTTTCTTGATTTGATAATGGGCCAGGAGTTTTGAGGTGACCCTGGTATCTTCGCAGGCGATAAAATCAACTTCCTTGAGTATTCGCAATGCCCGGAGAGTAATATCCTCAAGATTCCCTATGGGCGTCCCGACCAGATAGAGCACGCCGCTCATGACTTTTTGGCGATGGCCGAAGAAAGCCGGGATTTAAGGCGCGATGCCTTATTCCTGTGGATGACGCCCGAACCGGCCGCTTTGTCAACCAAACGCGTCAGGGTTTTAAACTCGGTCTTGATAAGGGCCGCTTCGCCTTTTTGGGATACCAGAAGCCTTAATTTCTTCATCTGGGTTTTGATATGGGTTTTTAATGACTTATTCCTGGCCGATTTCTTCAGGCTCTGCCGGACCCGTTTCCTTGCTGATAACGTATGCGCCATATGCTACTCCTTTTTAAGAACGGATTGTTATTTAGCAGTTGTGTTCATTTTCTGCTGAATCTGTTCTACTTTCTTCATTGTATCTTTATAGTTAATGTCAATCTCTAATATCTTCTTGAACTCTTCCAGCGCTTTGGGGATGTTTTGATTAGCTTCGTGGCTGGCCGCCAGATTATAATGGATATCCTTATTCTGTTCCGGCGTTAAGGACCCGGACTCAAGCGCTTTTTCGAACTGGGAAATCGCCATATCGTATATTTTTTTGGCCATGAAGCAGCGGCCGATGTAGATGAACGAATCAATCTTGCGCTTGGGGTCGCGCACCGAATTTTGGAACTCCGAGGTGGCCTCATCAATATTGCCGTTAGCGTATAACACCGCGCCTAAATGATAGCGCAGCGCCAAATCCGTCGGGTGGTCCTGAACCCGTTTCCGGTATTCCTCAATCTGGAACAGCCTTTTGTCCTGGCGGGCTTTCTGCAAGGCCTGTTTTACCGGCTGATTATTGGGGTCAGCCTGGAGCTTTTGCTGGATTTTCTTAATCTCGGCATCGAACATCAGTATTTTGATGTCGCCTATCTTTGTTTTAACCGTAGCGTCATTGGGGTTGAGTTTTCCCAATTTATTATAGGCGTCAATGGCTTCGGTGTATTTAAACTGCCGCTGGCAAAGCTCGGCTATTTTCTTATAGTGCTTGATGTTATCAAGGCTCTCCGGGTTTTCGGCAATCATTTTACTAATGCGCACCACTTCGCCGCTTATTTCGGAATCTTTGACAATCTGTGTTTCGCGCTCAAGCTGGATGGCCCCCTTCTTATCCTTGATAAGGTCGCGTGACGACTTGGCATCGGACCAGCCGCCTTCTTTTAATGTTGATAACGCCGCGATATCCTTTAGGGCTCTGGGCGCGTCCAGGTCGGAAGGATTAAGCGAAAGCACCGCCTGGAAATATTGCTGGGCTTTCCGTCCGTCCTTAACCTGGATATATAATTTCCCCAGTGACTTAAGCACATGCAGCTGCTTGGGCGCAATCATAGCCACGCCTTCAAATTCATTGATTGCGCTTTCCAGATAGTTCAGGTTCTGTAAAGCGTCGGCCAGTGCGGTCCTGACCCAAACGCTATACGGGTTCTTGCTTATGAAGTCTTCGGCGGCCGGGAGCAGTTTGACATTGTTTTTCATCGCCTTAAAAATGGTGACCTTCATGAATGGCACAAACGCGGAAATGACGGCGTTGACTGCCGAAGGGCGCAGGCCCTGGGATTCGCATTTCCTGATTTGCGAAGTTCTTAGGATATGGCGCGCTTTGGGATGCCCCGGTTCAAGTTCTACGATTTGCTTGGCCAGGTCCGCCGCATAATCGTAATTGCGCTTGTCGAACGCTTCCTGTGCCTTGGTAAACAGTTTTTCAGTATCTAACATTTCCTGTATCTTGTACTATTACAGGGCAAACTGTCAAGAAATTCTAGGGCAATATAGGTTTTATTTCTCTTTAGTTGCGGAGTAATCCTTGTAGTAGTGGTAATAATAGGTGGGGGAGATTTCGATTTCCGGCGAGATATGGTTAAGAATCAGCCCGTCGATTTTAATCTGGGCGGTGGTCAACTGTTCCTTGGCCCGAATCAGGGCCGCCTTGTCGGTGCGCCCGGCCCGGTAAACCATGGTGATGATATCGCTCTTCGGCCCGAGAATCATAGCGTCCGTTACCGGTAATACCGGCGGACAGTCCATTATTATGTAATTGTATTTTTCCTTCAGTTTATTAAGCAGGTTGTCCGCCTCAGCCGAGCCTAAAAGCTCCGCCGGATTCGGAACGCTTGCGCCGGAGGTCATTATGTTAAGGTTGTCTATGCCCGGTGTTTTAACGATGACATTCCAGTTCAGCCCGCCGATGAGCGCGTCGGTAATATTGCGGATGGCTTGGTCAGCCGTGGTTTTGCCCATCAAGACATCGCTCAGGCCCGGTTCTCTTTCCAATCCGAGCACCTTATGAATGACCGATTTGCGCATATCGGCGTCAACCAGCAAAACCATCTCGCCTTTCTGGGCCATGGATATGCTCAGGTTAAGCGCCGTGACGGTTTTGCCTTCTTCCGGCCCGGTGGAGGTGACGATGATTATTTGCCCCTTCTTACCGTTGCTGACAAACCCCTGGGCGCTGATAGCCTCGGTGGTGGTTGCCTGCGCGCCAGAGACCTCCTTAGCCCCGGTAATCCTTAGCAGATTGGTCCTCAGGGTTTTGTAAGATTCGGTAATCGGCGAGGTCGGGCTGTAATTGAAAATCAGCTGGGAACGGATGTCCAGCGAATGCTCGCTCATCTGTTTTTCCCCGATCATCTGGATGTCCTTAGGCGAGTTCTTTCGGCGGGGTGGCCCTAGCAACCACGAAAGCAGGTCGGTTTTCCCTTTCTTCTCGTGTCCCCGGTCAACCTGGGATAGGAATGGAATTACACCCAGAACGGGTATCTTCAAAAGCGATTCTATCTCTTCAATCGTGGCGATGGATGTATCCAGGTTCTCTATGATGAATCCCAGCACCACGCCGACCACCAGCCCCAGCATTATCCCGATAATCTGGTTCTTGGTTTTGTTGGGATAAACCGGAGCCTCCGGTATACTGGCTAAATTAACGATGCTCACGTCGGATGTTTTCTCCGCTTCATCCAGGTGCGCCCGTTCCAGCCTCTGTCTCAGGTCGGTATAGATGCCGTTATAAAGCACCGTTTCACGCGACAGCTGGGAATAGTTCAGTTCTTTCTCCGGATAGCGGGCCAGTTCTTTGCGGTATAATTCAATCAGGTTGTTGAGCTTGACGACTTCCGGGTGCTTGTCGGTGAACTTGCTCAACATCAGCTCGCGCTGCTTCTTGGCTTCCTCGAAATTAGCGTATATTGAATTAGCCCCGCCGGTCACGTCCGGGTTCTGCTCTTTGAAACGCCGCATATCTTCTTCGGTCTTGTCCAGCTTTTGCTTTGACTGGGCCAGCCGGTTCTCGATGGTCTGGCGCAACTGGGTTACGGTTTTGCTCTTTTCCACCAGGTTGAACTTCTTATAGCCTTCAGCCACGCCGTTGGCGATGTCACAGGCCTCTTTGCCCTGGCTGGAGCGGACCGAAATCTTGATTATATTGGTGTCTTTTTCAATGCTGGTGGTGACCGATTGTTGTATCCTGGAAATAATCTTCTGGGCCTCTTCGGTCGGCGTATCATCCTTGACATACCCCATTTCACGGGCCGTGATATCCATTACGCTCCAGCTCGAAGCCACCTTGGCCTGCGACAGCATCGTATCGCCGATGGGGTAGCTGACCAATTCGGTCAAGGTGGCCAGGAACGGTTTTTGCTCGGTATATTGGATGCTGGACGAGGCCTCGTAAACCGTGGGCAACAGGTATGAATACGTCAGCGTGCCTATGAAGATGATGATAAAAGCCGGGATGATGACCCATCGCCGCTTGCGGATAACCCGCCAGTAATCCTGCAGGCTCAGTTCGTATTGCGTTGCCATAATTGGTTAGTTTATAAAACTATAATAAAAGGTCAATATCTAGATGTTTATTCTTTTCCAGCGTCCGCCCTTGTAAACCAGGCTGAAGATAAACGAGCGGAACAGCCAGTCGACCGGCATAACCAGCCACACCCCGAGCAGACCCATATTGAACGTGACGGCCAGCAGGTAAGCCAGCGGCAGTCGGACCAGCCAGACGCCCATGACATTGACATAAAGGGTGCTTCTGGTATCGCCGGCGCCCCGGAGCACGCCCTGATGAATCATGGCATAGCCGATGATGGGTTGTTCTACGGCCGCGATAATCAGGCATAACGCGCCCAGTTCGCGGATATCCATATCCCCGGTGAACCCGCTGATGATAAACCTGCGGAAAATGATGAACAGAATCCCCATCGAACCCATGATGATGATGGTCAGCCGGAGCGATTCCTTGCGTATCAGCCCGGTCTTGCCCAGTTCCTTGGCGCCGAGCACCTGGCCGAACAACGCTCCCGCCGCCATGGACAATCCCATCGCCGGCATAAACGAAAACCCTTCTATCCGGAGCAGGATATGGTGCGTAGCCAGCGACACCGCCCCGAAGGTGGCCACAATCTTGAGAAATAACAGCGACCCGATATGCGCCAGAAACGGCTCCAGCGCCGCCGGCATGCTTATGCGCATTAGTGTGGTGAACATACCCTTAGTTATTTTAAGGAAGTGCGACGCCTTTATTTTTATATGTGCCTTGCCTATGAACAGCACCAACAGCATACAGACGCACTCGACGCTCCAGGCCGCGGCCGTGGCGATAGCCGCGCCCCTGATGCCCCATTCTGGGAATCCCAGTTTGCCGAAGATAAGCAGGTAATTGCCCAGCACATTGAGTAGGTTGGAAAATATGGTGATAATCAGCGCCGTCTTGGTGTCGCTGGCCGCCCGCAGGATGGCCGTGCCTATCAGGAAGACATAACTCATCACGAAGGCCGAAAGGGTGATGCTTAGGTAAGTGATTGCCTCTTGCCCCAGCTCCGAATTGATATCCAGGAAGAACCCGGTCATAACCCGCGCTCCGAATGCTCCACCCAGCGAAACCAGTCCGCCCAATGCCAGTCCGACCATCAAGGCCATAGACGCGTTGATATTGGCCTTTTCTTTATTGCCCTCGCCGATAGCTCGGGATACCATAGCCGTAGCTGTGATGGGAATGCACATCAGTACCAGCCGGACCATCAGGTTAATCGGAGTGCCGATGCCGGTGGCCGCCAGCGAAGTGGTTTTGTAATGGCCTAGCATGATGGTATCGACAATCAGCGTCATTATCATCAGCGTGTTCTGGAGCATTATCGGCCAGGCAAGCTTGAATACCTCCTTGCGCACCAAGATGGAGTCGATGGGTTTTGGTTGGCCTAACTCAGTCATATCAAAATTAATGGGACGTACTTGGGCTGTTGGAGCAAAGCGACTTACAGCCCAGTATACCTGGCAGTAATTCTGATGCCAAAGGCGTCATCAAACTGCCAGCGTGCTGATTTTAGCAGATTAACGCCGATAGTTTGGTTGTCAGAACCTGCCTGCCAGCAGGCAGGTTTATCTAATTAATATAATCTGTGGCTTAAAATAATATCGTCAATTTCCGCGCCCTCCACGCATTAAATCTTGTGTAAACACCTGCCTGCTGTGTTTGGCCGTCAGCCGGGCGATTTGGCTCTTGGGGTAATTCTTGACAACTGACTATGCAGTTCTATTATGTCATATAATGAGATATGTTAGTCAGATAGCCCGCAAGAGCGATAGGGCCGATAATAAAGAAAGTATTCTGGCATGAGCCGCAAGTTTTTACTGTGTTACTTCGAGACCACCCGCCGGTGCAATCTTGATTGTCCCCATTGCATGACCCGGGCCGACCGGCCGCAAACCGAGCCGGAGCTGACCACCGAGGAGGCCAAGCGCCTGGTCCTGGACGAGGTCAAAAAGGCCTGCCCCAACGGCGCCGTGGCTTTCTCGGGCGGGGAGTTCCTGCTCCGGAAAGACGCCCTGGAGCTCCTCAGCTATAACGCCAAACTGGGCCTCTATTCCTTCGTCAACACCAACGGCAAATTCCTCAACCGCGACCTGCTCAAGGCCATAAAGAAGGCCACCAATAACAAGGTCACCTTGGGATTATCGCTCGACTCCATCGACGACGGTATCCACCGGCAGACCCGGAGCGACAAGCCGTCCGAGACGCTGGAGCTGATAAAGCTGTGCGACCGGGAAAAGGTCGGTTACTTCTTCCTGGTAACCGTAACCAAGGCCAACCTGTCCGGTCTGGCCGAGACTATGGACTTCCTCAAGTCGCGCCGGATACCCATCATCCGCTCGCCCTTCGTGCCGCGCGGCGCCGGCAAAAGCGTCAATCATCTGGCTTTCGACCGCAACGATATGGCCAAAATCATCCATCCGGCACTGAAGGACAACTATCTCGGCTACGTCAGCTTTACCCCGTTCTTTGCCGCGCCCGAGTTCATGGTTAAGACCTGGCGCGAACTGGATATCCCCATCGCTAACCTAGGTTGCCAGGCCGGCCGCGGGTTCATCGGCATCTCGGCCGAAGGTAGCGTTGCGCCCTGCGTACATCTGCTCGACAGCGCGATTGACTGCGGTAATGTCCGGCGCAAACCGCTGTCCGAACTGCTCCGGACCGACCCGATCCTGTCCAGCCTGCAGGACGGCAGCCGGCTCAAGGGCAAATGCGGGCGTTGCCGCTACAAACACACCTGCGGCGGATGCCGGGCTCTGGCTTATTACGGCACCGGCGATTACCTGGCCGAAGACCCCACCTGCTTCTTCGAACCGCAGGACGAGAGCACCGTCTCCGAATACGAGGAAACATATAACCAAAATGTCTCTAAATTTCTCGATTTCGTCATTTACCACAAGCCCTGGAACCAGATATTCCGGCCGTTATCCGTATGGTCGCGCCTGAAGATACTGTCCAAGATTATCGCCGGGAAATAGGAGCCCATGAAGATACTGCTTATCAAGCCCCGCTGGTTTGTCAAAGGCGGGGTTTATCGTTATTTGGAAAAGATAAAATTCGCCCCGCTCCATATCGCCGTCATCGCCGCGCTCTCCGAAGGGCACGACGTCAAGCTGGTTGATAACGACTGGGAAGACATTCCCTACCAAGAACGGTTTGACCTGGTCGGTATCACCGCCACCACCTTTACCTCGGAGCGGGTCTACCAGATTGCCCGGCACTTCCGCCGGCAGGGCAGCAAGGTGGTGCTGGGCGGCGTTCATCCGACCCTCTTGCCCGACGAATGCCTCAAGCACGCCGATGCCGTAGTGGTCGGCGAGGCCGAATACGTCTGGTCCGAACTCTTGAAAGATATGGCCGCCGGCCGGCTGAAAAAGGTCTACCACAACCCGACGCCGGTGGATATGGATCACGTGCCTTTCCCACGGCGCGATTTATTGAACGAAGACTACCGCGTCGCCACCATCCAGGCCACCCGCGGCTGTCCCAACACCTGCAACTTCTGCTACCTGGCCAGTATGCCCTGGGCGGCTTACCGCAAGCGCGACATCAACCTGGTTTACGAAGAACTCAAACAACTCAAACAGAAGGTGTTTTTCTTCGTGGATGACAACCTCTTCGGCGACGAAGAATACGTCATCAAGCTGTGCGAGCGCATTGCGCCGCTCAAAAAGGCCTGGTCAGTTCAGGCGCCTATGAACATCGCCAATAATGAGCGGATGCTCAGCAAGATGAAGCAAGCCGGCTGTTTCAATGTCCAGATAGGCTTCCAGACCGTTAACCCCTCGTCCCTGGAATGGGCATCCATCAGGCAGAACAAGGTCGAAAAATACAGGTCCGTGGTCAATAAACTGCACCGGCACAACATCCTGGTGGTCGGGTTCTTTATCTTCGGGTTCGACTACGACGACAAGCGCATATTCGACCGGACGCTCGGCATCATCAAACAGCTGGACTTGGACGACGCCCATCTTTACATCCTGACGCCGTATCCGGGCACAAAGTTATACGATAAGTTTAAGCAGGAAGGCCGCCTGCTGGCCGGTAAGGACCGCACACACTACGGCTGGGTCAGCGCCGTTTATCAGCCCAAGCTGATGAGTCCCGGCGAACTCGAGCGCGGCGTCCAGCAGATGTACCAAAAACTCTACAGCCATATGCGGGCCAGGGCGCCGTTCAAGATGTTCCGGCGGCTGGGGCTGTTCCTGCGCAATCCCCGGCTCCTGAAATTGGTCATCGAAGGCACCTTGCAGGACAGCGATATCTCCAAACAGGTCGTGCCCGACGACTTAAGCTAATTGAATACGGTGTCAGCGAAACCTGAGGTTTCCTCGTATTAAATTAGGAGAAATCGGCTTAATAACGCGTCTTAAATATCTTGACTTGCCCGGTTTTTCCGGCCATAATCCGCTAAATTATATTAACTTTCCCGACGGAATAGTCGGGATAAGACCCAGTAACGGTTTTCGCCGATGTTCATCAGCGAATCCCTAACTGGCTCTAAAGGAAGGTTATATTATGAACCCGATGAAAGATATGTTCCTGTTCCTGTCCCGGCAGACCCTGCTCCAGAAAATGCTCTCCACTTCCGGCCCGTTCAAGATTATTTCCAAGCGCTTCATCTGCGGCGAGACGCTCGAAGAAGGCACCAAGGGCATCTGCCACCTCAACGATAGCGGTATCAGCGTCACGCTCGACCATCTGGGCGAAAGCGTTTTCCTGGAATCCGAATCGCTGGTGGCCGTCAAGGAATATATCGAAATGCTCGACTGCATCAACCAGAAAAAACTCAACGCCACCGTCTCACTCAAGCTCACCCAGATGGGCCTGGATATCAAGGAAGAGCTTTGCCTGGCGAACCTGCGCCGGATAATGCAGAAGGCCCAGCTCCACAAGAACAAGGTTACTATAGACATGGAATCGTCCGACTATACCGACATTACCATCAAGATATACAAACGGATGCTTCAGGAAGGGTTCAACAACGCCGGTATCGTCATCCAGTCCTACCTCAGGCGCACCGAAGACGACATCCGCAATATGCTGTCCTTCGGGCCAAGGGTGCGGCTGTGCAAAGGCGCCTACAAAGAACCCAAGGCCGTGGCCTTTCCCAAAAAGTCCGACGTTGATAAGAACTACATCAAGATGCTGGAAATAATGTTCGAAAAGCCGTCTCTGGACAAAGGCACCTATCCCGAAATCGCCACCCACGACGAAAAGATAATCAACTGGGTCCTGGAACACGCCAAAAAGAATAACATCCCCAACGACAAGTTCGAATTCCAGATGCTCTACGGCATCCGGCGCGACCTGCAGGACAAGCTCAACCAGCAGGGCTACCGGATGAGGGTCTACGTCCCGTACGGCACGCACTGGTATCCCTATTTCATGCGCCGCCTGGCCGAACGCCCGGCCAACCTGGTCTTCATTATGAAGAGCATGCTCTATAGGTGAACTGCGCTTGGCAGGTGAGTGTCAGTGGACAGCTTGGGAATAGCCGGTTGTAAAAAGGCGTGTCCACCCCGCGAGTACTTTGTCCATATCCAGACATAATTTTCCACCCTGATTTTTATTGACCTGTAATCCCATTTATAGTATTAAGTAATACTTAACACGGTATTTTAAAAGGCGGCTTATGGATGATATGCAATGCACAACCGGCGTAAAAGAGCTTGATAATTTTATCGGCGGCGTGAAATTGGGCGATAACCTGGTCTGGGAAATAGATTCCGGCGTGCCGGTCCAGTTTTTCGTTTCCAATTATTTGCAAGACTCGACCAAGGGAACGTCCAAAGCCGTTTTCGTTAGTTTTAATGCTTCGCCACAGACCGTCCTCGACCGGTTAGGGAAGCTTAAGTCATTGAAAAACCTGGTTCTGGTAGATTGTTTTACGTCAGGCAAGGGCAATGACGAAGCTATATTTTCCAGGTTCTATAAATCGGCGTGGAAAAAATATGATGCCAGGGTCATTCATGTAAAAGATCCTTCTGACCCGGAAAAACTGAGGAAAGTCATTAATGAATTCGTCCTGGAAAATAATCCCTGCGGCCGTTATGTCTTTGACAGCCTGACCGGCATGCTCGAGTTATGGGGAAACGAAAGCAGCGTTCTGAAATTCTTTACCCGTTCCTGCCCGTGCCTTTATGATTTAAAGGCTTTGGCCTACTGGCTCCTGGAAACCAGGGCTCACTCGGAAACGTTTCTGGCTAATATCAAGCACATCACCCAGGTAATAATAGAATTGGATATCGATGCGGGGCAAAACACCTTGACTATCCATAAGGCATATGATCGGACCAGCCCCGGGATAGGCGTGCCCCGTTATTTCATGATTGAAAACGATTTGTTGAAGTTCGGACCCAAGGTTGAAAGGTTGCCCAGGCAGTTAAAAGGCGAAAAGCTGCTGGAGCAAATCGGTAATAAGATTAAGACCGAAAGGATTAAACTTAATTTATCCCAGGGGGAATTGGCTAAACGGGTCGATTTGACCACCAGCGCCATTTCCCAGATTGAATCCGGCTTGTTCATTCCGTCGCTCAACGTTCTGCTCAGGATTATGGATAACCTGGGAATGAAGATTGACGACCTTTTGATTCCTTATAGGTAGGCGTATCAAACGCCTCTCCCCTGATTCCTTGCCCTGATATTTCATCCAAGCATGCCATTCGCGAGCGTCCAGGCGGCCTTAAATTTTATCTTCTTATTTTTCTTGACTCAAAACCCTGTTTTCAGTATTAAGTATTGCTATAAATTAATTAAGTAACACTTAATATAGTGTTTAAATGAAAGAAAGGAGATTTGGTTATGTTTGATATCGGCAATACCGGGTTTATGCTTATCGCCACAAGCTTGGTTATGTTAATGACCCCGGGGCTGGCTTTTTTCTACGGCGGCTTGGTGGGCCGGAAAAACGTCCTGGCCATAATGATCCAGAGTTTCGTTTCCATGGGCGTTACCACCATTATTTGGGTCTTTGTGGGCTGGTCGTTATGTTTCAGCGGTGATCATTTCGGAATCATAGGCGATTTGGGCCAATCACTTCTTAATGGGATAACGCCTTTATCGGTTTGGTCGCCTACCAATAATATCCCGACCCTGGTGGTGGTGGCATATCAGATGATGTTTGCCATTATCACGCCAGCCCTGATAACCGGCGCCTTTGCCAACAGGATTAGGTTTAAAGCCTACCTGTTGTTCCTGGTCGGCTGGCTGGTCCTGGTTTATTTCCCCTTTGTCCATATGGTCTGGGGCGGCGGATTGCTTCAGCAATGGGGCGTTCTGGACTTTGCCGGCGGTATCGTCGTTCATAACATTGCCGGTATGGCCGCGCTGGCTTCGGTATTATATGTAGGCAAAAGGCAATCGCCCGACCAATTACACAGCGTTCCCCTGATAGCCTTGGGCACTGGGTTGCTCTGGTTCGGCTGGTATGGCTTTAACGCCGGAAGCGAACTAAAGGTCGATTCCATTACCGGTCTGGCTTTCTTGAATACGGATATCGCCGCTTCGTTTGCCGCCCCGACATGGCTTTTGCTGGCCTGGATATTCGAGAAGAAGCCTAAGTTTGTAGGCCTATTGACCGGCGCGGTGGCCGGACTGGCCACCATTACACCGGCGGCCGGCTACGTTTCCACAACCAGCGCCGCCATTATCGGCACTGTGGCCGGTGCAGTATGTTATTTCGCAGTGATGCTCAAGAATAAATTAAAGTGGGATGATGCGTTGGACGTCTGGGGCGTGCACGGCGTCGGCGGAATGATAGGCATCATCATGCTCGGTATCATGGGATCAAAACTCATTAATCCTGCTGGAGCTGACGGATTACTGTATGGGAATTCTTCGTTCTTCTTCAAGCAACTCGTGGCTATCGTGATCAGTTCCATATACGCTTTTGGAATTACTTATATCATGCTGGTGGTGATTAACAAGATTACGCCGGTAAAGGTCGAGAAACAGGAAGAAATAAACGGATTGGACGAAACATTGCACGGCGAGCAGGCCTATCTGTAGCCGTAAGAAACATTGTTCATTAAAGGGCGGCGCTGAAGCGGAAAACTTCAGCGCCGGTCCCGTAATCAAAGAGGAATGTTTATGTTGAAAACGGCCTGGCTAATCCTGGCAACCGTCTTGTTCATATTGCCTCCTATCGGCGCCGAGGCTACGCCTTCAACCCATATCTGGACGCCGTCAACGGATATCCAGCCGTATAAGAAAATACATCTGACCGCCGATTGGTATGTCCCAAATACGGGAAAGGATGACAACGGCAACAGTCTCCACGTCCTGCAGGTTTACGGCCCGACTTTCAGCCTTCTTTCCGATAAACCGGAAGACAATCTCCTGGGAAAAATCTGGTCGCCGCTGGGGAAAATTATGGCCGAAACCGGCTTTGACTACAAAAAGGGCTTGGGAACGGAACTGGACAAATCACCATTATACCTGCACTACAAATTTGCCGCGCCTGAAGACGCGTATTTTAAGGGTATGCCCGCCCTGGCCATCGGAGAATTTGATATGGGAACAAAGCAGGATGAAACTAATAATAATGTGTTTTATCTCAAAGCCGCCCGGACATTCGGCAAAGCGGGCAGGTTTTCCGCCGGCTATTTTACGGGCAATAAGAAACTCCTGCTGGATGGAAACGGGGCCAAAGATAATGCCGGGCTGATGTTCACCTGGGAACGGACCATGACTGAAATCAGCGATAAGTTATGGCTCTGCCTTGATTACCAGGCCACCCAATCTGCCTATGGCGCGCTTAATTACGGTTTCTCCTGGAAATTCAACGACCATTTGGCCGCTATTGCCGGTTATGACCGGTATAATAATTCAGATCTAACAGACACCATTACGCTTCAACTGGATGTTGACTTCTAATCCGCATTATTCGGGATTCGCATGAAACTATCCGACATAAAACATTTTCTGATAGGTAGGGCTAAAAACCCGTTTGACCCGGGTATATTCAGGCATATTTCCCTGGTTGCTTTGTTGGCCTGGGTCGGTTTGGGGGCGGATGGGTTGTCCTCATCCTGCTACGGCCCGGAAGAGGCGTTCCGGACGCTGGGGCAGCATACCTATATGGCCATTCTGCTGGCAATCGTTATGAGCCTGACGGTATTGGTTATTGCCTATGCCTATAGCCGGGTCATCGAGCATTTTCCCTTGGGCGGCGGCGGTTATGTGGTATCCAGCAAGTTGCTGGGCGCGCCGGCTGGCGTCGTATCCGGCAGCGCTCTTTTGGTGGATTATGTGTTGACCATTACCGTTTCAATTGCCGCGGCCGGGGATGCGCTCTTCAGCTTCCTACCGGCAGAGTGGCATTCTTTTAAACTCAGCGTTGAGATATTTCTGATAGTCTTCCTGATAATCCTTAATCTCCGGGGTGTTAAGGAATCGGTTCTTGCCCTGACTCCGATTTTCCTGGTTTTCGTTTTGACTCATCTTATTTTGATTATCGGAGGGATTGTCATCCAGGCGCCGTCCGTACCGGCGACGCTGGATTCGGCCCGGCAGGGATTTGCCGGTGGTTATGCCACCCTTGGTCTGGGCGGGATGATTCTTATCTTTTTACATGCTTACTCATTGGGCGGCGGGACATATACCGGCATCGAAGCTGTTTCAAACGGTTTGTCAATCATGAGGGAACCGTATGTGTCGACCGGACGGCGGACCATGCTCTATATGGCCATCTCCCTGGCTTTTACGGCATCAGGCCTGTTACTTTGCTATCTACTCTGGGGTGTTACGTCGGTTGAAGGCAAGACCATGAATGCTGTGTTTGCGGAAAAGTTCATCACGGCCGTGCCGCTCGGGCAGGTATTTGTCATCCTGGTCCTGGTATCCGAAGGGCTGCTTTTAGTGGTGGCGGCCCAGGCCGGATTTGTAGACGGTCCCCGTGTTCTTTCCAATATGGCGTTGGACCAGTGGATGCCCCGGCGGTTTGCTTCCCTCTCGGAACGACTGACCATACATAACGGCATTGTCCTGATGGGCGGGGCGGCTCTGGCCGCGTTGCTCTATACCAAGGGCGATATAAGGCAGTTGGTTATCATGTATAGCATTAACGTGTTCATCACATTTTCAATGACCGAGATTTCCATGTGCCGGTTATGGGTTATGGAACGTAAAACCCGTCCGGATTGGTGGAAAAAAATATCAATCCATATCATCGGCGGAATGATGTGCCTTACGATTCTGACCGTAACGGTCTATGAAAAATTTCTGGAAGGCGGTTGGTTGACCTTGGTCATAACCTCCGGAGTGATAATTCTGGCCTTTGTGGTGAAACGACACTATATGGCCACCAAAAATTCTCTCAAACGGCTGGATGATATCCTGACTAATGTGCCTCGGCTGGAAAACCTGCAACCTATATCTGAATCAATGCCGACCGATGCGCCGACCGCCGTGCTTATGGTCAGTGGTTATAACGGCTTCGGTATTCATATGTTCTTCTCAATGGAAAAACTCTTTCCCAAGATATTTAAAAGGGTGGTTTTTGTTTGTGTTGGTGAATTGGATATGGGCCGGTTCAAGGGAATTCACGAGGTGGAAAATCTGCGGATTAATACCGAAACCGAGATGAAGAAATATGTCCAGATGGCTAACGACTTTGGGTTCCATGCCGAATATCGTTTTGACGTCTCGGTGGATACCATAGAGACCCTGATGACTTTGAGCAACCAGATACAAAATGAGTACCCTCGCTCGGTATTCTTCGCCAGTAAACTGGTGTTTAAGAACGAGAATATCTTTACTCAAATATTACATAATGAAACGGCTTTTAGGATCCAGCGCCGGCTGGCCCTGGAGAACAAGCAGACCATAGTAATGCCTATCAGGGTGTATTAGCGGGACTTGGGGGGTAGGCGCGAATGGCTGTCAGCAGCACCGAAATAACAGTTGACATATTCTTAACCTTTCTTATAATCCTGCCTAAAAGGAGGGTGGCGCATTTATGAAAAAATCATACCAGATATTGATGCTGATGACAGTCCTGATTTTGAGTTATGTGGCTTTCAGCTATTATCAGGGCATGACCGAACAGAAATCTTACCAGACCGAGATGAACAAGCCGATTAAGCCCGAAGTCCTGAATGACAAAGATATCAAAGCGCTCCAAAAACCTGATGTCAATAGCCGCAATCCCTGGACGCCCAAAGAAACAACAAACGCATTGCCCGGCAACCAAAAACAGATATCATCATTCAAGCTGACCGGGGTAATAATCGAGCCCAACAAGCCGTCCGTCGCTTTTATTATGGACTTGGCCACGACCCAATCCGGACGCTACTACGAAAACGAAACCATAGACCAGACCGACTGGCGCGTCATTACCATTACCGAACAGGGCGTAACGCTCAGGAACAGTTCGGGCGAGGAGTTATTCATTTATGTCCAGAACAACTGGGGCGAGCCGGCTCCGAAAAAGCCGGAGGCTAAAATATCCGAACCGGCTCCGGATGATAAGGGCATCGGCCAAGTCATTGCCGACATAATGGACACCAAGATGCCTAACGAACTGCTGAAACCGGTCATTGGCCAAGCCATAAAAAGCCTCGGTCGCGGCAAAATAGAGGAGCTGGTGCAAAGCGAGCTGGGCATCGCCCCGGCCGAACTGCCCGCCGACGACGGCCAACTGCTGGAATACGCCATGCGTATGGTGGCGGTGTTCAGGAACCAGCAGATAGAGACCGCCCCCGGCGCCGAGCCCATATTGTTTGCCGCGCAGGTCAACCCGCAGGATAACCGGCCCGTCAAACCGGCCGATGTTTTTCCGGCCAGCCAGGGCAAAATATACGCCTGCTTTAACAACAAAGGACTGCTCCAGGGCAAATCGAGGGTGCTGATGCGCTGGACAAACCAAACCACCGGCAAAAGGATAATAGTCAGGCCCTACGGGATATCCGGAAAAGACCCGGCCAATTTTATTTACGTATCGCCTGAAAACAGCTGGCAAAAGGGGACTTATCAGACCGAGCTGTTCGATATCAAAACCGGCCAAAAGATAGCCGGCGGAACATACAGGATTGAATAAAGGCCTAATTTATCCGGTAACACAAGGGCGGTGCGAGGTAATTTATGCGCAAGATTTTTATCTATGCTTCTATTCTGATAATTCCCGTCTTGTTTTTGTTCTGTGCGCCGGCCGGCCTTAGAAAAATACAAGAACCAACCGGTCCTCATATTAAAGTGCTTACCTGGAATGTTAATTGGGGTATGCCTCAACCGTCGGAAGCATTAAAAGTATTGCAGGATGCCGGTGCTGATATAATCTGCCTGCAGGAAACCACACCGGCCTGGGAGCGTTTTTTGCGGCCGCAGTTAGGAAAAGATTATCCGTTTATGGAATTTAGGCATAGGAACGCGGCCGGAGGGCAGGCGATTTTCTCCAAAAGACCATTTAAAGAACTTGAATATATTTTACCGGCTGAAGGCTGGTTCCCGGGCTGGTTCAACGAATTTGAAACTGATATTGGAACCATCCAGATTCTAAGCGTACATCTTCATCCGGCCATTAGTGATAAAGGAAGTTTTAGTGTCGGAGCGTATTTGTCAACCCCCAAAATCAGGTTGGGCGAAATCCAAACGCTGTTTCCACATCTTAAAAAGGAAACCGCCACGCTTATTTTAGGCGATTTTAACGAAGAAGATTCCAGTGTCGCCCTCGAATGGTTGGTTGAACAAGGATTTACTAATGCCCTAGGGGAATTTGACTCTGAGAGCCAAACCTGGGAATGGCAGAGCAGTTTTATGAGTATTAAAAGGCGTTTTGACCATGTTTTATATTCCAAGGAGTTAACTTGCCCTAATGCCTATGTTAATCGGACCGGAGGTTCTGACCATTTCCCGGTCTTTGCTGTTTTTGAAAAAGCGAAATGAGCTGAAATCAGGGGAAATTCTGGTGATTTGCCTGCCGCCTATCCCTATCTGAGACAGGGTAGTGGGGGAATGAATGGTAATTTGGCAGGGCATTCTAATGATTGAGAGGAATAAAGGCCATGGGAGATGAAAAACCAATTAAGCTGTTTACGAAATGGAAGATTATTATTATTGTCATTTCGGTTGTTATTGGAATAGGAATTGGAAATTATTCTATTTATCAGGGGAAAGGCACGTTTGATACGGTGTCATTAATGGGATTATTGCTAACTATAGTATTGGTAGCAGGTATTATAATTTCTCTTATCTGGTACGGGAATAAGCCGGAAAGAAGGCAATAAAGGGATGAACACTCATTTTAATTGGGCTGGATTGATTCCCTTTTTGGGCGGAATTTATGGTTTATTGCTGGCCTATCGGGTTATTCCCCGGAAACCAAAAGATCCCGAGAAAATGGAATTATGGCACAAGAAGTTTGGTAAGCTGATGAAAATTTTAAGCCCTATTTTAATTATTATGGGCATTTTGGAATGTTTCAATCTTTGGTGATGGCGACACACCCCGACCGTTTTAGCGGGTTTTGTGTGTATTCGTTTTATTCGTCCTTACCTGTGAGGGTTCTTGTCCCAAGACTCCTCAGGGTCTAGGGGCAGGAGGCTTTGCTCTGTTCATTCGTGTTAAAAGGGTGCCGACGGTCAGCGTAGAAGCTTTATGAAAAAATACCTGATTCTGGTTTTAGTCTTGAGTGTGGTCATATTGCTTCTGTTCATAATTGTGCAAGGCTATAGAGAAGGCCGATTCCATGTAACTGATTTTTCAGCCGAACAGAACCAAGCCGGTTATTGGTGGCTCAAGCTAAGGGGCCATATCCGCAAAGAATATATCAAGGGCGATTATACCTGGGGCGAACATTTCTCTCATCATGGTTACAGGACTTTCAAGATCAAGACTGAGGATATCCCTGACGGGAAAGGTCAGGGGATTTTGGATTATCTGGAAACCTGCTTCAGGTATGATTACCCCATTAACAAGGAAATGCAAGACCTGCTCAATAAATCCCTGGGCAAACCAAACCCGGATTATAAGGAAT
Source organism: Candidatus Brocadiia bacterium (assembly GCA_041658285.1). Lineage (NCBI taxonomy): Bacteria > Pseudomonadati > Planctomycetota > Candidatus Brocadiia > Candidatus Brocadiia bacterium. The sequence continues at coordinate 6,946 of JBBAAP010000012.1, read as the reverse complement.
TGAAAGCCTGGTGGCTGAAAAATAAGGCAACCCTCCGTTACGATCCGGTAAACGATGTTTTGAAATGAGCTCGTATTGAAATAGGTCTGGCCTGGGCAGATGGGCTCTTGGTGGCCATCCTAAAATAGGAAGTAATAAAATGAGCGGAAATCATTATGTTTTATTAATGGCCTGGGCAATTTTTATCCTTGCCCTATGCCTTGATTTGCTTTCCTTATTCTTATCTTTGCGATGGAATGTTAGGAAAGCAGGGCCATCAGGCATACCGGTGATTCCTTGGTTTATGTATATTATGTTTGTTGTAATAACTCGACACTCTAATCCTTGGATTAATATTCGAAATGCTTTTCTATTAACGATTCTCCACGTATTTATTCAGTATATTCTTCCATTTGCCCATCGGAAAATACTTTTGAAGTGGGGGGACTGGTCGTTTAAAAAGCGCATCGGAGTTATCCTCGGCTCAATTCTGATTGCATATCTTTTATCCGCATTCGTTGTCTTCGATTTTACTAGAACCGCGGATCCAAATGACGAAGAGTACTATAAAGGACGCCCGGTAGCCTATGGTCCCCATCCCAGATTGATATTTTGCGCTCCTTCTCGTGGCGGTTTTATATATGATGATTATGACGGCCGTGAATGGCCCTTTATCGTATATGCGCCGATATGCCGGGTGTGGAGAACCTTAACCGGGCACGCGCCTCCGCACTCAATTAGGTAACATCTACCTTACAGCCTAATCCGCTAAATCAGCTTACTAAAAGTATTTTTTCTATTTTCGAGCCTGCCCGACCGCAGGCGGGGATGGTTTCCCTGCGAGTTAGGGGGATGACAATCTGACACGGATTTAGGACAATCTGACACGGATTTAGGACAATCTAACCCAGAAGTAGGACATTCTGGCCCAGAAGGAACTCCCTCCGACTCGAGTTCGGGGGACACCTTACCGAATTCGATACGCGGTCTCTTCGAGTTCATAATTGAGTATGCCTGCCCGTCCGTAGCCTCGGCGCAGGCGGGGTGTCCCCGGAATTCCTCCGTCATATATCAGAGGAAAGATTGACTATGCCTTTCTCCACCACCTACCCAGCAGAGGGGATGGGTTACCCTAGGGGAGGGGATGGGTGCCAGTACCTACCCCGTTCCCCAACTATAGTATACCTGATGGGTACTATTACCCCTGCCGTTCCCCAATACTGGTAGAGGGGATGGGCAATACTACCCCTGCCATTCCCCTTTAGTAGTGGTATATATCCCCCATATTACCCCTGCCGTTCCCTAACCATAGGGGAGGGGTAGGGCTCGGGTAGCCCTGCCGTTGGGTATATCAAGGGGAGGCGCTCCCCAATACTAACCCACCCGCTCCCCTTAGGTACCCCAGCCGCTCCCCTAGGGTACCTCATCCCCTCCACTACTCTACCCACCCCCCTCCCCCTTGGAAATACTTAATTTTAGAAATTCTTAAAAATTAGTTAAGTTTACCTCAATATAATATATTACTGATTATAGAGTTATAAAAACTTTTATCCAGCCTCCATTTTTTCTAAAAAATCCGTTTTTAAAGATAGCTTCGAAGGTGCTCAGTTTCTATTTTTAGGGGGTAAAAAAGAGGCTAAAGTGGCCTTATTTTCGTTTTATTGGATTTGAAGGTGCTCAGTTTTAACGCAATTAAATGCAGTTCCAGACACCGAAAACGCATATAATGCAGTTTTTACAGGTAAAGAACAAAGGAAGGTGCTCACTTTTTCCTAGGTAGGAATGGTTTTATTCCTTCTTTTTGCCAGCGATAAATCCATCGGCGTACCGTAGCATAAGAAAAATATAATGACTTGGCGATGCTGTCATAACTTGAACCCTGGTCTGACCAATAAATAATCTGCAGGCGCCGGCGTTTTTTAGATTCTCTTCGATGGAGCAGTTCTTTTAAAGCCGACTCAACTTCTTTACGCTCTTGGTCGGTCAGTTTGACGAATTTGTGTGGATACGGCATAACTTTTTAAATCCTAATTTTTAACCTGTCTGATTGGCACCGGTCAGGCAGATGCTTAGCTTCAAGAATGTATGTCTTATACAATTGCCCCTCGGGAATACTCGGGATAAGTGCCGGATAACTCGCTAAGCTCTAACCGGCACTAAGCAAATTCCACATTTCATATTTCAAATTCGGGTCAGGCCGATAACCAGCAGAGCAAAGACCGCCAGGTTGATGGACAGGTAAACCGCCGTTATGAGTAAGTATATCCTGGGCGCGATAAACTGCTCTATCCGGTTGCCGGCTTTGGCCAGCAGTGCCAAGCCTAAACCCATAAGCATGCACAATACTATGGGTACCAGTAAATGCAAGTTCTTGAAGCCGTCCAGAATGGTATGGTGCAAAAACAGGTTCATAAACATAGGTAAATAGCCGGCCAGGAACTTGACCATTATAACGATGATTCCGGCTATCAGCCCGGTTGTCAGCGCCTTTGTAAAGTTTAAGACTTCCATGTTATTTTAAAATGCATCAATAAAACCGCCAGGTTGATGATACCGTAGCCGAGGATGACCAGCTTGAGCATATTGGCTTTGATGAACTCTTTTTTGGCATTATAGAAATAGCCGACCAGAAAAAACAATCCACTAAGGATTATGCAAACTGCGATGGGCAGGAGATACGACAACAGATAATATAATTCCATATCTATTACTTTAGATTTGTGGATATTAATGAATAGGAACGACAGATTACCCAGGTTGATGAGGGCAATAATAAAGCCGGTGATGAATCCGGCCAACAGTCCTTTTTTGATGGTCAGGTTTTGCATAAGCACTTTACTTTTATCCGCGCTTATCTGCGAAAATCTGCGTACTATTTCTCTTCAGGTATTCCCAATTCCTTGAGCGCTTGTCGAGCGCGGGCTGGGTAGTCGCCATCCCATTTGAGGATTGGTTTTATGTCTTCTACCGACTTGGCCGTGATCTTGTCCTTGGCTCCCAACTCCACCAGGACCAGCGCCGCCAGCCCGCGGATGTCGTCGTTCTTGTCTTCCAAGGCCTTGGTTAGTTCGAAGATGGATTCTTTGGCGTTGAGCTTGCCCAGCGTCTCGACCGCCAGTCGGCGGACCCAGGGGACGTTGTCCTGCAATAGCTTGGTGACGACCGGGATAGCTTCCTTGGCCCCTATCCGGCCCAATGCGTTGGCGGCCGGCCAGCGGAATTCGGGGTCGTTCAATAGCTTTATCAGGGTCGGCACGGCTTGCTTTGCTCCCAGCTGGCCCAGGGTGTTGATGGCTGTGATGCGGATGTTGGGGTCGTTGTTCTGCAACATCATAATAATCTGCGGGATGGCTTCCTTGGCGTCGAGCTTGCCCAATGCCTCGACGGCTGTTTGGCGCACGCCCGGGGCGTTGTCGTGCAACAACCCGGTAATCTGCGGGATGGCATCCTTGGCTCCGAGTTTGCCCAACGCGCCGACCGCTATCGAGCGGGTATCGGCGTCGTCGTTTTGCAACAGCTTGGTAAGCTCCGGGATTAACTCCTTGGCGCCCAGGTCGCCCAAGGACCAGACCGCCGACATGCGCACGTCTTTGCTGTCATCCTGCAACAGCTTGGCGATTGCCGGGATGGCCTGCTTGGCTCCTAAATCGCGCAGGGTATAAACCGCCGTGTAGCGGACCACCGGGTTTTCGTGCCCGAGCAGTTTGACCAGCTCCGGAGTGGCCTCTTTGGCCTTGAGGTCATTAATGCTCCAGACGGCCCAGCGGCGGATATCGGCGTTAGCGTCCTGCATTAGTTTTGTGAGCTTTGGGATTAGTTCCTTGGCGTTGAGCCGGACCAGTATCTCGACGGCTGATTGGCGCACGCCGTTGTCGGCATCCTGTAGTAACCCGATAATCTGCGGGAGGGACTGGTTGCCGCCCAGCTGGCTCAATGTGAAAGCGGCCGTCCGGCGGACCAGAGGTTCTTTGTCCTGCAACAGCTTGGCGATATCAGGGATGGATTCTTTGGCGTCCATATCCCTTAATGACCAGACGGCGAACAGGCGGAAGAGCGGGTTTTCGTCCTGCAACAGCTTGGTGATTTCGGGGATGGCGGTTTTTCCTCCGAGTTTGCCCAGGGCGTCAGCCGCCATTGTGCGGACGTCGGGCTGGCTGTCCTGTAATAATTTGGCAATCTGCGGGATGGCCGCGTCGGCGCCGAGCTGGCCCGATGCGTAGACCGCCAGCTCGCGGATTATCGGGTCGCTGTGCTGGAGCAGTTTGGCGATGTCCGGGATGGCCTGCCTGGCGTTTAGGTCAATCAGGGCATAGATAGCGTTTATCTGGGCGTTCCGGTCCTGGCCGTTGAGTTGCGCCAGCGCCTGGGTTATCTGTTGCCGGCGGGCTTGGTCAGATAGGGCGGGCGTGTCATTGGTCTTGACTGCCGGCAGGATGGCCTTTTCGGTCGGGGTTATGGGTACTGGGTTTATGGGCGGCTGCATCGCTGGGGCGGGCGTCCCGAAATAATCGGGACTCCGTTGCGACTCCGCTGGTTGGATAATTGTTTCCTGCACCGGCGGCATTTGCGTGGGGGGCGGTGTCGGCGCCGATGCGCAGCCGGCCAGGGTCAAGACGGTTAGGATGATGCTGATACGTAGAAATAGACTCATTTTTTTTCTTCCTTTTCCTGTAATGCTAGATTCTTTTTCCATTTATTCATTTCTTCAAGCTTTTTTGTCATATCCGAACCGGGTGGGGACAGTTTTATCCCGATTTCGTAATCGGCGATGGCGGCCTTATATTTGTGGATACCCGAATAAGCCTGTCCGCGGTTGAAATAGATGTTAGGGGTTTTGGGGTCAAGCTCGATGGCTTTGCTGAAAGATTTGATGGCTTCTTCATGATCACCGATAAACATTAGTAAGTATATGCCTTTTCGGTTCCAGCCTTTAATAAAATTAGGATCCATCTCGAGTGCCTTATTGATAAACAGCATTCCTTTTTCTACATCATTAAAAGCAAATAAAAGTTCCCATCCAATATCAAGCCAGCCTTGAGCGGTTGGAGGATTCAACTCGATAACTTTATAATATGCAGCCAGCGACTCTTTTTCCTGATGCATGTTATTAAGCTTTCTGGCTTTGGCTAACCATGCGTCAATAAAATCAGGCTTGAGTTTTATGGCTGTTTCATAGGCATTAAGTGATTCTTCATCACTTTCTATAACGCATCCATTATTAAACCAAGCTTCGGCATAATCCGGTTTTAGTTCAATAGCGCGTTCGTATGCTTTTTGAGCTTCGTTTTCATAGCCAAGCTTGGTATAGATAAGACCTCTGTTATTCCAAGCTTCGGCATGTGATGTATTTAATTCAGTAGTTTTTACGAATGCTTGAAGTGCATCCTGAATTTGGTTAAGCTTTAAAAAAGTTAGTCCTTTCTTGAACCAGGCTTCAGTATAATTCGGTCTTAAGTCGGTTGCTTTGCTGTATGAGATTAACGCGTTTTTATAGTAGCCATCGTTATAATATCTTGTGCCTATTTCAAACCAATCATTTGCGAAATCAAGAGGAATAACCGTATCGTTTTTCGTGGTTTGGGTAATACTCGATGGTGTTACAGTACAGCTGGTTAGGATTAATACGAACATTATGATGCTGATACGTAGGAACAAATTCATAACCTTACCACGAAAGCTCGAAATCACACGAAATTAAACTGATGTTTTGTGAAAGCCTATCCGGGGCTTGGAAAGGCATAGGGCGCATAACGCCGGCCACCCCGATTTGAGGTGACAATTTGGCACCTCAAAAACTCGGATGGCGTTAGTCTAAATACAAAATCCGCAGGGAATCGTTTAATATTACGCCGCACCTGACGGGTTAGATACTTTGTTTCAACCCCATAAAGAGTTGCCAGGTCTTTATCCAGCATTACTTTTTTGCCCCGGAGTTCCACTATCCGGCTGGCAATTATTTCTGTTGGGATAATGGTAAGCTTGCTGCTCATATTTCAGGTTCCTTTATATTGGGGACGCGGCTCCTTGTTTTTATTGGATTCTATTAATGCATTTTGTTTAGGTTTGTCAATCTATTTGGCCAGATATGGTTTCAGGTCGATGAGCCGGAATGGGCCGTTGGAGGCCGGGATTTGGCCGGCGGAGAAGTAGACCGTCCTGTCCTTGGGCAGGAAGACCATCGATTGCAGGTTTAACAGTGGCAACGGTACCTGGTTGAGTATCCTGATGGTTCCGGGCACGTCAAGTCTACCGGAGACCTGCTTGGCGCATCCAACCATTGTGGCGTAGCGCCAGTCGCCGGAGCTCTGTTTCAGTTTGGCCGACCGGAACCAGTTGGTGCTGTAGAGCAGACCCTTTTCTGGGTAGCGCAACTCGACATCGGTCGAGGTGAACTCTATTACCGCGGATTTATTTTGTGCGTCGGCTACGGCCAGGTTGGTCGGGGCGGTGCGCCGGGCGGCGGTGATTATCTTTATGGCGCCGTCTATGTCCGAGGCCTCTTCCAGCACCTTGCGGAACAGCATTATTGATGGCATCCCGGACAGGTTGGTCACGCCGTCCATACTCAGGAGCATGGCTACGGCCAGGCCGTCGCTGTTGATGCCGGAAATGACGCCGACGAACCCTGGCCAGGTTACGGCCGCGAATGGTTTCTTGCCGGCCGGATGGAACACGGTTATCAGGCTGTAATCCTTGGCGATGCCCAGCGAGGCGAAGTCGAGGTTGCGTCCGAATATCAGTCCGCCGTCAACGGTGGCCGGGCCGGAAGCGATGACGGCGCTGCAGAACGGCACTCGCGGTTCGTCTATGATGGTGTGCAGGAGTAGTAACTTTTCCGGAGCGATGCCGGAGGCCTGGGCCAGGGTTTCCAGCTCCTGGACGTATTCGGGCGGCATAAACGTGGTCATCTCCTTGAGCGCGTCCAGCGCCCGTTGTTTATTGGCATCCTTGGACAGGAATCTGTCGA
>JBBAAP010000011.1 GCA_041658285.1 Candidatus Brocadiia bacterium | reverse complement strand
ATCGGCGTCACGTAACAGATAAAGTCCGCACCGGCCCATCCGGCTAAGGCGGCGCCTATGGCTGAAGTTATATGGTCATAACCCGGAGCATTGTCAACAACCAACGGCCCGAGCACGTAAAAAGGCGCACCATCGCACAATTCCTTTTGCAGTTTTACCTGGGCCTGAATCTGATCAAGCGGCACATGACCCGGACCTTCAATCATGACCTGAACTCCGGCCGCACGGGCCCGTCGGGCCAATCCGGCCAGAACCATCAGCTCATGAACCTGAGCCCGGTCAAATGCATCAGCCAGCGCACCAGGCCTGAGTCCGTCACCCAAGCTCAACGTCGCATCGTACGCTTTGGTAAGATCCAGTAAACGGTCAAATTCAGCATAGAGCGGATTTTCAGACTGGTGCAACCTCATCCACTCGGTCAGCATAGTACCACCCCGGCTAACCATGCCGCCGACCCGGCCGTCTTCGGACAAGTCTTTAACCACATCACGAGTCACGCCACAGTGAACCGTTATAAAATCAACGCCTGATTTAAGATGCGCTTCAACCGCGTCAAATATATCGTCCGCGGTCATTTTGCCTAGCAGGTCCTTTCGGTCTTTGTTTGATGCCCGTCTTACCACCGCTTCGTAAACCGGCACGGTACCGACCGGTATTCGACTAGACCTGATCACGGATTCCCTAATCTTCTTAAGATCCCCGCCGGTTGAAAGATCCATAACCGTATCGGCGCCGGATTCCTCGGATGCTTTAAGCTTCTTTATTTCCGCCTTCTCGTCAATGCCATGCGAAGACGTGCCGATATTAGCGTTTACTTTGGTGCGCAGGCCTTCACCAACACCGCAGATTATCCTTTGAGGAATGTTTGATTTTCCGGTCCAACGAAGATTATTGGAAAGAAGAACGATATGCCCCTCTTTTATTTTATCCCTGATATAAGACGGCGCCACCGACTCGATTTTAGCTACCGCTTCCATCTGAGCCGTAATCTTGCTGGCATTGGCCATCTGCAGCTGTGTCATACTTCCATTATTTCCTTGGTCTTCTTGCTTAACAACTCGTCAATCTGCTTCTCGTACTTATCGGTAAGCTTCTGGAGGTCTTCCTTCAATCTAAACTTATCATCCTCGGTAAGAGTCTTCTTCTTTTCTTCCTCTTCAACCTGATGAAGAGCTTCGCGCCTGACATTTCGTACGCTAATCTTAGTTTTCTCCGAAGCATCCTTAGCCATCTTACCCAGCTGTTTCCGGCGATCCTCGCTCAGGTGCGGGATGGCTAACCGGATCATCTTCCCGTCATTGGCCGGGGTAATCCCGATATCTGACTTAAGGATGGCTTTCTCCACAGTCTGGAGAACCGAGGCGTCATACGGTTTTATTATTACCAACCGCGCCTCAGGAATAGAAATATTGGCCAGTTGCTTCAGCGGCGTCGGCGCGCCGTAATAATCAACCCGGATATTCTCGACTAGCGCCGGAGTCGCCCGGCCGCTGCGGATGCCCTTAAAGTCGTTACTCATCACTTCGATAGCCTTGGCCATCTTCTGCTCATTGCTTTGCATAATCTGCTGAGAGACCATAAAAATGCTCCTATCAGGAAATAATCGTGCCGACGTTATCACCCCTGATGGCCTGAACGATATTCCCCTTTTTCTTAAGGTTAAATACTATCACCGGTATCTTGGTTTCCATGCACATGGTCACCGCGGTGGAATCCATAACCTGTAACTTGCTCTTTATAACCTGCATGTAATTAAGATGAGTATATTTCCTGGCTGACTTATTGATGTTAGGGTCGGCCGAATAAACCCCGTCAACCTTAGTGGCTTTGAGAAGTGCCTGGGCATTAATCTCGATTGACCTGAGCGCCGCAGCCGTATCCGTGGTGAAATGCGGATTGCCGGTGCCGGCCGCCAGAATGACCACCCGCCCCTTTTCCAGATGGCGGATGCACTTGCGGCGGATAAAAGGTTCGGCCACCGCTTCCATCGGGATAGCCGTCATCAATCTGGTTTGAGCGCCCTTCTTTTCAAGAATATCCTGAAGGGCCAGAGCGTTGACGACCGTGGCTACCATGCCCATATAATCAGCCGTGGCGATGTTAATGCCTAACTTCTCGAATTGCTTGCCCCGGACGATATTGCCGCCGCCCACAACCACGGCCAACTGGGTGCCCAACTGGGCCGCGGCCTTGATCTCATCCGCTATGAATCCGGAAACACCGACATCAATACCACCGACGTTGGGCCGGCAAAAGCTCTCGCCGCTGATCTTAAGAACAACCCGCTGGTATTTGACTTTTTGCATTATTCGTATTTGCCAAGTTCAAAGCGGACAAAACGTTTAACAACAATATTTTCCCCGAACTGCGAAATGCAGTTCTTAACAAGGTCGATTATCTTTATCTTATCGTCCTTGACGTAAGGCTGCTCCAAAAGACATTTCTGGTTATAGAAAAGCTTTTCCAATTTCCCTTCGACTATCTTCTCCACCATTTGCGGCGGCTTGCCTTTCATTTCCTGGGCGTAGAACTCACGCTCCTTCTGGAGCATCTCCTGGGATAAATCCTCGCGGGAAACAACCACCGGCGACATGGCCGTGATCTGCAGGCAAAGCTCTTTTATCATTTCCTGGAACTTCTCGTTCTTGGCCACGAAATCAGATTCACAGGCGACTTCAATCAGGACTCCGATTTTACCGTTAGCGTGGATATAAGACCCGATATATCCTGATTTGGTAACCCGGTCTTTTTTCTTATCGGCATTGACCAAGCCCTTCCTTTTAAGCCACTCAGAAGCCTTGGTCACATCGCCTTTGCACTCGCGCAAAGCGTTATTGCATTCCATGATACCGGCGCCGGTTTTATCCCTCAGTTCTTTGACATCTTTTGTGCTGATATTCTCTGGCATGATATCCTCTCATTCTTTCTAATACTCAAACTCAATCCCGCACCCTGTGAATTTAGCCTTTTGCTTTTTCCGGCTTAGCAGCGGTATGGGCCTTGGCAATCACCTTGACCGCCTTTACCGGTGCGTTCTTGCCTTCCAACGGCTTGACTTCCATCTTGCTCTTGGCCTCAATGATGGCGTTAGCCAGGTAGGATATGACTATCTGAATGCTCCTGGTGCCGTCGTCATTTATCGGAATAGCCAGCGTCACATCAGAAGGATCGCCGTCGGTATCTATCAGGCAGATTGACGGGATACCTATCTTCTGAGCCTCCTTGATGGCCAGCTTGCTCTTCTTATAATCAACGGCTACCAGCACGGCCGGCAGCCTGGTTATATTCCGGATACCGCCCAGATTAATCCTAAGCCTTTCCAGCTCACGGCGGAATACGACCTGTTCTTTCTTCTTATAAAGCGATAAAGTGCCGTCCGTCGCTTTCTTCTCCATCTCAAACAGCTTCCTGATCTGCAGCCTGATGGTATCGAAATTAGTAAGCGTTCCGCCGATCCAGCGGTCGCTGGCGTAATGCATCCCGCAACGGGTGGCTTCGCTTTTTACGATATGCTGGGCCTGGCGCTTGATTCCAACAATAATGGCCTCGCCGCCCTTCTGGACTATCCGTTTCAACAGATGCGCCGCATTGACCATGCCCTTGACGGTCTCGCGCACGTCGATGATATGAATCCGCTTCTTGGAACCGTAAATATATTGCTTCATCTTGGGGTTCCACAGGCTTACTTTATGCCCAAAATGCGCCCCGCTTTCCACTAAATCCTTCAATAAGACATCAGTCATTGTTTCCTCCTATACTAATTATTAGAAATCGGTTAAATACCAACCTATTGACTATATGAAAATTATATTTCCTGTCAACAAATTATTGACAAATGGGCGCTGATTACATATTCTGGCCTGGTGGAACAGGCGGGCGTAATTCAGCGGTAGAATGCTAGCTTCCCAAGCTGGTCGCCGTGGGTTCGAATCCCATCGCCCGCTCTCTTTACTGCCGGTTTGAACGAAGTGAATTACCGGCAGTTAGATCCTGATGGCGCCGATGGCGCAGAAGGATCGGAAAGAAATTATGCGTAATATCCGTATGTTGACCGTTGCAATATCCATCCTGGTGCTGACCGGTTGCGCCACCGTTCCCCGCCTGCCCGGCGATGAGGAAGCGCGCCTGAACAGCGAACTCGAATCCATCATCAGCACCAAACCGGCCAGCGCCAACCCGGACGATACCGAAATCAAGATTCCCGAAAACCTGGTCTCGGAATCCGGATTCATCTGGCCCATAAAGAATACGGTACTGAACAACATGGGCACGGGCGGCATCAACATCAAGGCCAAGGCCGGCGAGCCGGTCAAGGCCGTCAAAAGCGGCGTGGTCAGTTTCGTCTCCGAGCGTTTTGAGGGCTACGGCAAAATCATCAATATCAAACACACGGACGGTTTCGTCTCGGTCTACGCCTATAACTCGGAAATACTGGTCCAGCTAAACCAGGTAGTCAAGCAGGGAGACATCATCGCCAAGGCCGGACAGACCGGCCGGGCTGAAACGCCCGAACTGCACTTCCGGCTGTTTCACAATGAACAACCGGTCAACCCCATGAGCTATCTGCCATAATATATGCCATTATACGAATTTGAATGCGCCAAGTGCAAGAAGATATTCGAGTTGCTCATCCGCTCGCCGGCCGATGAAAAGAACCTGGCCTGCCCGCACTGCAAAAACCATAAGGTGACCAAGCAATTATCAAGCTTCAGGATGGGCGGTTCGGGTGATTCGTCTGCGGTACCGTCCTCAGGCGGACACGGCAAGTCCTCCTGCGGTTCCTGCGGCTCGGGCAGTTGTTCGTCTTGCGGATAAGGAGTCAGATATGAAACACCTCTGGGCGCCCTGGCGCAGCGGCTACATCAACGTCAAACCGGCGCACCGCACCCGCTGTTTCCTGTGCGATGCCATCAAGAAAACGGACAAGAAGAATCTAGTCATCAAGAAAGGCAAGCTGGCCTTCGTCATAATGAACAAGTTCCCTTATAACGCCGGGCACCTGCTCATCTGCCCCATCGCCCATAAGCCCGACATCGACAACCTTACCCCGGCCGAAATCAGCGAGATGATGGCGCTGACCGTGGAGATGAAAAAACGGATAAAGAAATGCATGAAGCCGGACGGGTTCAACATCGGCATCAACATCGGGGCCGACGCCGGCGCCGGGCTGCTCTCGCACGTGCATATCCACCTGGTGCCCCGCTGGCAGGGCGACACCAACTTCATGCCCGCCCTCTCCGGACACAAGGTCATCTCGCGCTCGCTGGAAAAGGTGTGCGCCGAGTTAAAGAAATAGTATTACGCTGATTAGAGAGGAAATTATATGAAGAAACTGCTGGTAGCCGCGCTATTGGCCGTGTGTTTCATCGCCGCTATGGTTCAGGCCGAAGACGCCAAGCCGAACATCGACCCCAAGGCCGACGCCATCCTCAAGAAGATGTTCCAGACCTACCGTGAGCTGAAATCATACCAGGGCACGGCCACGGTGCAAATAACCCAGGAGCAGTCCGGCCAGAAGCGCACCGACAAGGTAACCAACAACGCCATCATCAGCCGCCCCAATATGGTCCGGCTGACCCGGGCCAACGATTCGGGCCGGACCGAGTTCGTCTCGGACGGCAAGACGCTCCTGAAATACATCTCCGATTACGGCCAGTATACGGTCGAGCCCGCGCCGGCCCAGATAAATATGAGCGACATCAAGCAGTGGGCCAGCCTGGACCCGTCCGTGGAGCATATCTTTACCGAGAACTACTACGGCGAATTTATCAAAGTGACCAAATCGCTCAGGTACTCCGGCACCGACAAGATTGACGGCAAGGAATTAGACGTCATCGAGGTCGAAGACCAAATCGAGAAATCGCCCGAGGCCTGGGACCGAGTGACCGCCCGCATCTGGCTGGGCAAGGAAGACAGCCTGCTGCACCGTTACCTGACCAATATGCTTAAAGATACGACCGACAGCAACGGCCGTCCAATCAGCCAGCGCGTGACCATAGACATCACCTATTCAAACCGCCAGGTCAACCAACCCATAGCGGCTAACGCGTTCGCCTTCAGCCCACCCAAGGACGCCAAGCTGGTCAAGGAGTTTAAAAAGGAAGAAGGCGGCGACCTGGTCGGCCAGCCGGCTCCGGACCTAGCGCTGGTCTCGCTCGAAGGCGCCAAGGTATCGCTCAAGGATTACCGGGGCAAGGTCGTCCTGCTGGATTTCTGGGCCACCTGGTGCCCGCCCTGCCGCAAAGAACTGCCCCATATCCAGAAACTTAACGACGAGCTCAAGGCCAAAGGCCTGGCCGTATTCGGCGTCAATAACGAACCGCCCGAGAAACCCATCCAGTTCGTTAAGGAGAACAAATATTCGTTCACCACCTTAACCGACGACGGCTCGGCCTGCCGGAGCTACCGTATCACGGCCTTCCCGACACTGGTTATCATCGACAAGGAAGGCAAGGTGCGCGAATACCTGGTCGGCTACCAGGAAGAATCGGTGCTCAGGTCCAAAATAGAGGCGCTCCTGAAATAAACAACAAGAATACCTTTACCACGAAAGCTCGAAAGGGAAAAATAAGGAAAAGGAATAAGATAGTTAGGAAAAAAAAAGACTATTAGAATACCACGAAAACACTAAATTAAGAAGACTCTAAACTTCGTGTTTTTGTTATTTCGTGCCTTCGTGGTAATATTAATTTATGTCTAAGGTCGGCTTATTCTGCGACAAGGTCATCGAGGCCTGCTGGCTGCTGGCCCTGATAATCGCTCCGCTCTTCTTTAACTACCATTCTAACACCGTATTCGACCCGGACAAAAGCACCCTGATCCGCTCCATCGCCGTGATTATGCTGGCGGCCTACGCCATCAGGCGGGCCGAGTCCGGCCCCGGCGACTCCGCCTGGCGCGGTTTCATCCCCGTCACGGCCATATTGCTCTTCGCCAGCTACCTGTTTTCCAGCATCATCGGCGTGGCCTTCCATACCAGCTGGTGGGGAAGCTACTCACGCGGACAGGGAACCTACACCCTGCTGGGCTATTTCGTCGTATTCATCATTACCCTGTCATCGCTCAAGTCCGCCGAACAAATAAAACGCATCATCACCGCCGTGCTCCTGACCAGCATCCCCATAATATTATACGGCTTCGCCCAGAAGCTCAAGCTCGACCCGCTCACCTGGGACACCGACTTCTCGCGCCGTATCGGCTCGACCCTGGGCAACCCCATCTTCCTGGGCTCTTACCTGATTATGGTCATCCCCGTGACAATAGCCAGTCTGCTCTACGAGTTCAGACTACCCATCCGAGCCAGGCATATCGTCCTGGCCGCATTATTGGTCCTGCAAATGCTCAGCCTGTGGCTGACCCAGAGCCGCGGCCCGTTCCTGGGCCTGATGACCGGGCTGTTCTTCTTTATCACCTTAAGCGCCGCCGTCTACGGCCGGAAATGGCTGGCCTATGTTACCTATGCCGGAGCCGGTCTGCTGGTCGGGTTCCTGCTGTTGCTCAACGTGCCCAACTCGCCGCTGTCCGGCATCAAGCCGATGTTCGGCCGGTTCGGCCAGATATTCGAATCCAAAGAGCCGGCCGCCAAAGTCAGGCTGCTCATCTGGGAAGGCGTCACCAATATGGCCAGGTCCGACACCAACCGGGCGCTGGTCGGCTACGGGCCGGAGAATATGTTCATTCCCTACCACAAATATGCTCCGCCCGAGCTGGTGCGCAGCGAGCATAAGATAGCCTTCCCTGACCGGGCGCATAACGAGCTCTTCGACACGCTCATCACCAACGGGCTCATAGGCGCAACGCTCTACCTGCTCCTCTTCGCCGGGATTATCTTCTGGTTCTTCCGGTATCTCAAACTGGTTGCGTCCAAGCCCCAGTCACTGATTCTGATAATCTTACTGGCCCTGGGCGGACTGAGCGGGCTGGCCATCCCGCACCTGGTCCAAGGCTCGTTCATCTATTCCTCCATCGGCGTACCCATCGGACTGGTCATGGGCGCCGTGCTCTACCTTTTCTATTATTTAGTTAGCCGCAGAGGCACTGAGCACACGGAGATCATAGATAATAAACTCTCAGTACCTATTTGGCAAATCGGGATTTTCAGCGCTATCATCGGCCACTTCGTCGAGACACAGTTCGGCATCGACCTGACCGCCTCGCGGACATATTTCTGGATATTCCTGGCCGTCCTAATTCGGAATGTAGAATTCGGAATGCAGAATGAACAAACTCCGCAAGAAAAAAGCAGCAATATTAATCCATCATTCAGCACCCATAATTCAATTTATCCCGAGTATTCCCGAGGGACATTCATCATTATTCTGGTCCTGATTCTCTCCCTCTTCGCCTTTGACCTGTTCTTCTTCCAGTACTCGGTTGAGACCTCCGGCCCGATAACCCGGGCGATTGTACTGCTCGGCCTGAGCTGGCTGGCGTTGGCTACGGTCTGGTATTTCACGATCGGAGCCAAGCTGGGCTCGATTATCACGGCCGCCATCGGCGCGGCTGTCGGCGCCGGCATATTCGTATTCATACTCTTCTCGTTCCTGCCGCCGTTCAATTCGCCCATAGACACCATCACCTTCCTGAGCGTCTGGCTCCTGATAGGCATCATCACCCTGGCCTGGGCGCTGCCGGGACAAACATCCGGCGCAACATTCATAAAGTCGTCCACGATTGGCATCTCTGTCGTCGGCATCCTGGCCGGGCTGATATTCATATTCTATACCAACATCGACCCCATCCGGGGCAACATCCTCTATAAGATAGGCGTGTCGCACGAGAAGTCCCGGCAATGGGACACGGTCCTTTACCACTACCAGGAGGCGGTCAAGCATTCGATGGACAACAGCTACTACGCCGCGTCCATCGCCCGGGTCTACCTGGAAAAATACTACATCGAAAAAGACGCCCGCAAGCGGGCCGAACTGCTGGCCGAATGCAACAAGTACCTGATGAAGTCCATCGAATACGAACGGCTCAGCCCCACCCGCAACGCCAACATCGGCAGGTTCTACCGGGTCTGGGCGCAGGCGGCAAACAATCCGGCCGAGCGGCAGGAGCGCTACGACCAATCGCACAAGTATTACTGGGCCGCCTGCAAGCTCAGCCCGCACAACCCCTCGCTGATGAACGAATGGGGCGAGACCTATTACGAACAGCGCGACCTGGCCAATGCCATCGAGCGATACCAGGCGGCCGCCCGGATAGACCCCGAATTCTCCGAGACCTTCGCCCATCTGGGCGACATCTACCTAGACCAGGGTAAAATCAACGAAGCGGTGGAAAACTATTATAAGGCCGCTTTAGTGCACAAGAGCGGGCAGGAAGTAATGCGCGACCCCAACCAGGAGCTAATGTTCGAGCGCACCAACCAGATGCTCGTAAAGTATAAGCCCAACGACTATCTGGGCTATTATAACCTGATGAACTTCTACAGGTTAAAAGGCCGGCTCAAAGAGGCCGCGGATATGGCAACCAAGGTCAAGCAGTTAGCGCCGGATGTGCCGCTTCCGAAGTAGAACCCCATCCACTACCATCTTATTATCACTTATTTTTTTGATGGTAGTATGGGTTTTCGATACACCCGCTACCGGTTTTCGATACGCTCAATCCCCGTTTTCGATATCACCTATCCCCATTTTAGATATCACCTATCCCCGTTTTCGATACACCTAGCCCCGGTTTTCGATACGCCCAATCCCCATTTTCGACACACCCACTACCGGTTTTCGATACACCCTATCCCCGTTTTCGATACACCTATTACCCGTTTTCGATACACCCTATCCCCGTTTTAGATATCACCTATCCCCGTTTCCGATATCATCTATCCCCGTTTTCGATATGCCTAGTCCCGGTTTCCGATACACCCTATCCCCGTTTCCGATATCATCTATCCCCGTTTTCGATATGCCTAGTCCCAGTTTTCGATACACCTAATACCAGTTTACAACATATCCTATAGGGATTATCGATACTGCTTATAGGTATTACCCAGATGTCCCATAGTAGTCATCCACACCCCTTACAGGGGTTATTGATATCGCCTATGGGAATTATTAGTACTCACTATAGCAGTAATTCACACACCTCATAGAGGTTATCTATACCGCCTATGGGAATTACTGACACCACCTATGGGAGTTATCCATACTCTATATAGGGGTTATAGATATAGGAAGTAGAGGTTAGGGGGGAGGGGGGTAGGTATCTCCCCCCCCCTCTATCTCGAATTAAATAAGGATTTGAGCGGAAACCGAGAAAAGTACGGCCTGGAAGGGGCCTGGTTAGTGCGTTACCGGGGATGGGATGTGTCCCTAGCGTTCACGGGGATATTACCTATACTACGGGGGGATATTACCTATACTACCGGGGGTAGTTACCTATACTAGGCGGGGAGGTTACCTATACTACCCGGAGAGGTTGCCTATACTACCGGGGGAAGTTACCCATACTACCCGGGGAAGGTATGGGAATGGGGGAATATTAATATTTCTCGAAGTGTTGATGGTGGAATAACATGCGAGCCGGTAGGCTCTGGTCTCTGCCTGTGCGCCGCAGGCAGGTGTCTCGCTTGACCGTCGAAATAAATCAGAAAGTCACGACCTTGTCGCTCTCTTTGACAATCTCGTACATATCCTTCATGGTCGACATCGGGCACATTTCCGAGCTTTCCTGCTCCCGGGATTTGATGCACGTTCCGCAGGCGAAAACCTTGCCGCCTGATTTGATGATTTTAGCGGCTTGCTCGATGTTGTTGAATTTGTCGGTGCTGACCTTCTGGTATTCGACTCCTTTACCCATAAGGAATACCCTGACTTCATCCTTCTGCCCGATGCAATAGTTGGCGTATCTCAGCGCATTCCAGCAGGTCTCGGCATCATTACTCGAAATTACCACTCCTATTTTCATAGCCTCTCCTTTTCTAATGTTTATGAAGCGTCAGGTAAACTGCCGGAATCACAAAAAGCGTCAGCACCATACCGAACCCCAGGCCGCCGATGATGACTATGGCTAATGGCTGGAGCATTTCCAGTCCTTCGCCCCAGCCCAAGACAATCGGCAACAGCCCGACTATGGTGGTCAGGTTAGTCATAAGAATCGGGCGCAACCTTATGGGCGGCGCCTCTAAGACCGCGTCGTGAATGTTCCGCCCCTGCTCCCGGCGCAGGATATTGATGTATTCGACCAGGATGATGGCGTTGTTGACGACTATGCCAACCAGCAGAATCAGCCCTAAAAAGGCCGTGGCCCCGAAGGTGGTTCCGGTGGCGGCCATAAAAACAGCCGCGCCTATCAGGGTCAGCGGCAGGGTAATCATTATGACCAGCGGGTCTATCAAGGATTCGTACTGGACGGCCATGACCACAAAGACCAGGAATATGGCCAGGATAATGACGATGATTAGCTGATTGTTGGACTGGCTGATGGATTCTGCTTCGCCGCCGTAGTTTATGGTGTATCCCTGGGGCAGTGTTAAGGCGCCGAGCCGGGACTTGACATCACTGGTTATCAGGCCGACGTTTCTGCCGGTGGCGTCTCCGGTTATTTCCACCAGCCGGACCTGGTTTTCCCGGTCTATCTGGACCGGACCTTCGGATATTTCCACCCGGCCTATTTCTTTCAGCCGTATCTCGGCTTTATTGGGCGGATACAAGATGATATTTTCGACCGTGTCTTTGCTGTTCAAGGCCAGCGGGTTGACCAGTAGCCGAATATCGTAATCAACGTTCAACTCTTTGTCCGTGAATTGGGTGTTAACCGCGCCATCCACCGCCGCTTTGAGCATCTCCGAGACATTATTAGCGGTCAGGCCGAAATAACTCATCTTTTCCCGGTCCAATATTATATGCAGTTCCGGCTTGGATAAATCTATCGATATATCCAGGTTGCTTAATCCGGCGACATCCTTTATCTTGTCCTGGATGTCCCTGGCGATGCCGTATAGTTTATCAAGGTTATAGCCTTTGACCCGGACGTCGATATCCGAGGTCGAGGTGGTTCTTATCCCTTTGAGGGGCGTGCGCATCACCTTGATTTTCGCCTTGGGAATGGATTGGTCCTTTATTTTCTTCTGCAGTTTCTTGACGAATTCGTTGGTGGCTAAGGGGCGTTTGGCCTTAGGCAGAAGCTGGATTTGCAGTTCAGACTCGTTGGCCTTTTCGTAGATGTTCTTGCGGTACCAATACCCGCCGGCCTGAGTATAGAATTTCTCCACGCCGGGCATGGACTTAATCAGCTCTTCTATTTTTTTGGTGACCTGGTTGGTCTTTTCCAGGGCCGTGCCGATGGGCATCTTGAGCTTGACCGTGACCTTGCCGTCATCCATGGGCGGCAGGAACTCGCGGCCAATGCGTCCGATCAGGAACAGGCTGAACGCCAGCATCATCAGGACAGAGCCAAACAATATTACCCGGTGTTTCAATGCGCTCTGGAGCAGCCGTTTATAAAATATCGTCAGACCGTCGAGAAATCGCATGGACAGGGTCTGGGCGGCATTGGGGTTTATGGGTTTGATGAGGTGGGCCGAGAGCGCCGGCACGACCGTCAGGCTGACCAATAATGAGATGACAAAAGCCACGGTAATGGTGATGACAAAATCCCTGAAGAGCAGTGCGGATAGCCCGGTTATCAGGAAAAAGGGGACGATGGCCGCGACGTTGGTGAGGGTGGATGCGGCCAGGGCGCTGATCACCTCGCGGCTGCCGGACCGGGCGCCCTCTTTGGGGTCGTCCGAGTCTTTCTGGTGCCTGGTGATATTCTCAAGCATGACGATGGCATTGTCCACCAGCATGCCGACGGCCAGGACCAATCCTCCCAACGAGAATATGTTGAGCGTCAGGTCGAAGAACCCCATCAGGATGAATGTGCCCAGGATGCTGACCGGCACGGCGATGCCGATAATCAAAGTCCTTTTTATGTCGTGCAGGAAAAACCATATGGCGAGAATGGCCAATATGCTGCCTATGATGGCCGAAGAGCTGACGTTATTGATGGAGTTGACGATGTAATAGGCCTGGCTTGAGGCCACGGCGTAGTTTATGTCGTCGGGGATGATCTTCTTTCTTTTGAGCTCTTTGGCCTTTTTCTCTATGCCCGATACTATCCTGACGGTGTTGGCATTGGGCTGTTTGAAGAAGCTCATCAGCACGCAGGGCTGGTTGTTGAACCTGGTCAGCACCCGTTGTTCTTCGTAAGAATCGGTCACTTCGGCGACATCGGCCACCTTTATCAGCCACCCTTCACGGTTAGCCACGATGGTATTTTTAATCTCTTCCATATTATTGAACTTGGCTAAAAGCCTAACGGTGTATTCCTTTTCGCCGGCGGTTATCCGGCCGGTGGGTAATTCTATATTCCCAGCTTTGAGCGCGGCCAATACCTGATCGGTGGAAATCTCGTAGCGCTGGATTTTCTCCTGGTTGAATACGATTTGTATTTCCCGTATTTTCCCGCCGCTGGTGACGATCGAGCCCAGGCCGGTGATGCCCAGAAAATAATTGCTTAAATCATTCTCCACCCATTGACGCAGGTATCTTTCGTCCCTGGTTTCGGAGAAGACCGCCACGTCCACAATAGGCAGGTTCGAAGGGTCGGCCTTGAAAATCTTGGGTTCGTCAGCGTCTTTGGGCAGTTCTTTCTTTATCAGGTCCAGCTTTGCCCGGGTATCCTGGAGGGCGATATCCATATCCTTGCCGAACTCGAACGAAACCTCTAACGAAGTATTGCCCTCGATGGAGTTGGAAATGACCATGACCGCGTCTTCCGTGGTGGCGACGCTGGCCTCGACCTTCTTGGTGATGTTCTCTTCGACTTCTTCGGGGCTGGCGCCTTTCCAGTCAATCACAATCCTGACCATCGGATAGGTTATCCGGGGCAGGAGGTCGACCGAAATCGTGCTCAGGAAGAAAAGTCCCAATATCACCACCGTTAATGTAAGCACCAAGACGCCGATGGGCCTTTTTATGGACAGATCACTTATGTTCATTTGGTTTTACCTAAAAGCCGTTCGAGCGCGGCCTGGGATAAATACATCGACAATACCGCCTGGGCGTGATTCGACCGGGCCGTGGCGTAGGACTGGTAGGCATCCAGAACGTCCAGGCTGGTCACGGTGTTGTCTTTATACCTTTGTTCGAAGATGTCCAGGCTCTTGCTGGACTTGCTCAAACTGTCATATGCAATCCGGGCCCTTTGCCGGCTTGATTGGTAGTCAAGGAAAGCGCTTTTGACTTCGAGTGATACTTTTTGCTCCGTGAACTCCTTGGTCGCGTTTATTTCTTCCAGATAGGCGTTGGCCTGTTTGACCTTGGAATTAACACGCCCCCAATCCCAAAGCGGCAGGTTCATTACCAGCCCGAAACTCCAAGTATCCCTTTCGGGCGGGAGCGTCGCCCATTCGTAGCCGTACGAACCGCGCAACTTGACTTGCGGGAAATACTCGCTCCGGGCCAGGCTGACCGATTCCTGAGCCCTTTTCAGCTCCTGCTCCAGCTTAAAAAGGTCGGGATTATTGCCTGCGTTCAAATCCATATTCTCCTGGCTTGGGTCGCCGGGTAATTGCCGGGACATATCAATAGCCTGTATTTCCATCTGCGTTTGCCCGCCGGGGTTCAAACCCATGGCATTGAGCAGGAGTTCTTTTAGTATCCTGACGTTGGTTTGGGCATTGATTAATTCCTGCTCGGCGTTGTTAACTTGCACTTCAATCCGCAGGAGCACTTCTTCCCGGGGCGTTTTCATCCGCTGGTTGAGCTCTTTGGCGATTTCCCAGAAAGCGTTCAGCTTGGCCGATAAATCCTGCCGGATGGCAACCATTTCTTCGGCCACGGATAATTTATAATAGACCGATTTGACGCCGTGAATCACTTCGAGTTCGGTGCCGCGATAATCCTCTCGGGCGCCGTTTATCGAGTACCTAGCCTGTTCCTTTTCGGCCGTGATTCTGCCGCCGGTGAATATCGGGGATTCAATGTTCAGGCTGACCTGGTAATCATTGTTCGAATCGCCCAGGAATTGCCTTTTGACCGGCGAGACGTAGGATAAACGGTCGTAACTCGTGGATAGACTTAATACCGGGTAATCCAACGCCTTTGCTGAATTGTACGATTCTTGACGCTGTTTGATTTTGGTCTGGTATATTTTCAATTTGGGATGGTTCTCCAGGGCGATTCTCAGGCAATCATCCAATGTCAATTTTCCACGGGCTATGCCGCCACGGACGGAACTAGGCATCGGGGCCGACTTGGGATTTGAGTTCAAGGACTTGTAATCCGGTCCGGTGACCGGCTGGCTGGCGCAGCCGAAATAGCTCATGGCCAAGAGCCAGGAAAACGTCACCGCGAATATTCTATTGGCGCTCATTTTATTTTAGACATCGTGCATCGTTGCATCTTGACATTTTTAAATGGGGCTATAGGTTTTCCAATCAGTTTCCCGATGCTGGAACGCCATTTAGACAGCGTACCGGTTCTAATGCGATAATGGACGTAATAACCGCGTTTTTCCGCTTCTATCAAACCGGCTTCTTTGAGAATGCGGAGATGCTGCGATACCGCCCCTGCCGATATTCCGAATTGCGATGAGATAGCGCCGACGCACAGACAACGTCCCATCAGCACCTGAATAATACGCACCCGCTTGTCGACCGAGAGGGCTTTGCATATTTTCGTGATTTCCTGGATGCCCGAAGCTTTATTCATGTATTTTAGTATCCACTAAAATACTAAATAAGTCAAGAAAATTATTGCTTTAAAAATAATCGTTGGGGCTGGAAACAGAGCCTACCGGCCTCCTGGAGCGTAAGCCTCCCTTTAGGGATAAGGACACCACATTTTCTTTCCCTTTATTTGAGCGGGTTCCAAGGCACTGTTTTCTTAAGCAAGCTGCTATGTTTAGTATACATACACCGGCAGAGTTATATCCTTGGTAGCGCCGGGAGCGCCGGCGGGCGTGATGGTGCTGTAATCCATAAAGCTTAAAGTCACCGAGAGCCGGTGCCGGACGCCTTTCAACTTATACCCGGACATCAGTTCGACCTTCTTGACGCCGTCATCCCTGATATCCGCCAGATTGACCGTAATGGACAGTTTCTTGGTCATAACCGCATCATCGCCCTGGGCCAGGAACCCGTTGATGACCACGATGCCATATTTAAGATTTTCTGAATAGTTTATCAAAGGCGCGGAGTCAAGCCAGAGCCGGTACTCTTCGGTCAGCCCGGACGGGTCGCTGTAGGCCGATAGGCCCGGCTGGTTGGTGATATAGCCCGCCACCGGAACATCATCCACCTTCCGGCACGAAGACATCATCACCCCTATCGCGACGATAATTATAATATTAACTATCTTCATATTATCCGCATTAATACGCATAATCAGCGGTTAAAATTATCCCACTCCGCCTAACGGCTTCGGGGATAAGTCCCAGTAAGCTCACTTCGTTCGCACTGGCACTAAATCATAGCTATAATACGCCTGTAATGTCATCACCGCAAAGGCGGTGGAATAGACCCGTCCGCCGACGTTGGCCCAGGGCCCGTCCGGGTCCCAGGAGCCGTCCCAGTCGCCGCCCTGCCGCTGGTGCTTCAATAACAACGACTGCATCGTCCGGTTCCAGGACTGCCATTCGGGTCCGTTAGATTCGCTACTCTCACTACAAGTCATCGCCAGCAACCCCAGCGTGGCGTAATACCAGTACCACTCGTTGAGAATATCGCCCCGGATGAACTGGCTGGCCCACATATCGGACGGCAGTTGGTACATCGGCCGCCAGACCGGCGGATGGCCTTTAAGGAATTCGCGCGCCTTTGACTGGACATCCTTAAGCTCGGTTTGGTCATAAGGCGATATCAAAAACCGGGCGACGATGCCGCTAGCGGTGCTGTCGAACCCGCCGTAGCAGACCGGTATGGGACAGATATGCAGAATCCGGCCGGTCTTCGGGTCGGTCAGGGTCTTGATATATTTTTTAGCCCGTGTCAGGTCGTCCGGCGAGACCATCAGGTCGGTTTCACCGGCCATCCTCAGGGCGAAGATATAAAATATGCTCGGGCCGATGTCGGTCGGCTCCAGGTAGAACGACCAGCCGAACTCGGGCAGGACATATTCTCTCGAGTGGTCGAGCGCCTGCTGGGCGTAGGGTTTCAACGCCGAGTCACCGGTCATGGCGTATAATTCCACCAGCGCCATGGTGCCGATGTTGTGGTTGTAACGCCGGACCAGCACGCCGTGGTCATCGCCGCTCCGAAGACAGCGTTTGTCGTGGACGTGGTCCTTGGCCAGGTTGATGCATCCGGCCTTGTCCTGGCAGTAAATCAGGTAGTTCATACCCTTTTCCACGGCATCGTGATGCGGGCCGTAGCGGTGAGTATTACCCGATGCCATTAATGCCAACAGAGCCAGTCCGGTCACGGACGGGTCGAGCAGTTCGTCCTCGTCAAAGGTAAACCCGGGCAGTGACAGGTTGCCGTGGCTGGGGTTATGACGGGCACAGCTCCAGGAGCCGTTGTCTTCCTGGTTCCGGACCAACCAGTCGAGCCCCTTGGCCACGGCCTGCTCGGTCTGGAGCAAGGCGCCGCGGGCGCGCAAGGCCTTTTCCTTGGCCTCGTTCATCCGCAACCCCAGGATGGGCGGCAGTTTAGCATAGGTGAATGCCGTGCCGGATATTGCGAGCCAGCTGGTGGCCGGTTTTATCTGGGTCCGCGCCCAGGCCTTGTCGGCAATAACGTCGCGGCTGTCGGACGAATCGGGCTGGAGCCGTTCCAGGTATTTATCAGCCCGGAGCCGGCCCAGAATCCTGGCGGACAGCGCCCGGATGAGCATGGAGTTATGGCTTAACCCGGCATCGGCCAGGTATTCAAGCGTCTGCGGGCCGGATTTCTCGACCAGCAGTTCTTCGATGGTCCATAGCACGGTCAGGTTGTCCTCGAACCGGTAACGTTCCAGCAACCGGTTGAGTATATCCTGGTTGGCGATGAACCTGATTAAGACATAGACAGCCCCCTCGCGCACCTGGGGATAGTCCGAATCATCCAGCGCCCGGAACAGCATAGGAAAGATGCCGTTGTCCTTATCTATCCGCTGGGGTGTGTGCCGGGGCGAAATATAGTTGCTGACGGCTTCAAGCACGGCCAGGCGCACCTCGACGAAGGAATCGGTCAATGACTTGAACAGCGGGATGATTACCTGCCGGTAATACTCGTCACCCTTGAGGTCGGCCCCGGCCAAAGCGCCGGCAGCAATCAGGCGGATGTTGTTGTTGGGAAAAACCAGCGCCTCGGACTGCAAGAACCTGACCACGGCTGTGTCGGTAAACAGGGACAGCGATTGGATGATGGCCGGCTGGAGCTCTCGGTCGTCGGCCGCGGTCAGGAGCAGCCGCGCGCCGGTGATGTTGTTAAGCCTGCCTATTTCCTGCACGGCCTCTTGGCGGGTTTTGATGTCCTTGGCTGACAGCTTCTGAATCAGGGCGTCCGTGTTCTGATCAGCGTAAATATTTGCCACTGAGACGTTTATACTGAGCGTAGCGAATGTACAGAGAACACAGAGAATACCGCAGATTTTAGAAAGCTTGAACATATTTAAGGCATTGCCTGGAGATTGATTATTATTATGCCGGCATCAATAAAGGTCTTGAAAACGATGGCCAAGCCGATAACGGTAATTATTATCGGGCTGATGATGCCAAGAATCTTGATTACCTTGCTTCCGGCCGAGAAGCGATTGACCAGGGACGAACCGGTGACCATCAGGATGCCGATGGCAATCAGCACCGCGGCCAGGCCCAGGCTGAAGGCGCCGATGAGTACCAGTCCCCATACTGTCTTCTTGAAGTTAACGGCCAGCAGGAGTATGAATATGGCGGTCGGGCAAGGAACCAACCCACCGCTGATGCCCAGGCCGATAAGATGTTTGAGCTTTATTTTCTCTCCGGTAATCGGCTGAGGCAAACTATGTTCGTGCGAATGTTCGGTATGCTCATGCTCGTTATCATGGTCATGACCGTGTTCATGTTCGTGGTCATGTCCATGATGATGCCCATCGCCCTTGCCGAAGGCACGCGACACGAATATCCACACGCCCAGGATGACGATAATCAGGCCGGATACGACGCCCAGGTAGGTGCTCAGTGCAGCCTGATGGACATAGCTGGATGCGCCCAGGGCAATCACACCGGCCACTACTACGGTAAATATGTGGGTAAAGGTGACAATCAGGCCCAGGAGTATGGCCTGCCAGACCGTGCCGCGGGAGCCGATGAGGTAGGCGGCCACCAGGGTCTTGCCGTGTCCGGGCGCCAGGGCGTGCCCGGCCCCGTAGATGAATGCGGCCGCCAGCGCGCCCAGGATTATCAGGAAGGTCAGGTCGCCTGACAGCAGGCCTTCGACCTTGAGGTTCTGCTGGCTGGACGGCTTGACCGGGGTCATATTAAAAGCAAAAGGCGACGGCGCCCCGGCCGGCTTGTCCAGCAGGGAAAATGCGAACTTGGCCCAGCTGGATTCGTAGGGCTTGAGATAGATGCCGCTGCTCAGGCCCAGGCAGTGCCGGTAGTCTTCGGGCGTCCAGTTGATGCCAATCCATTCGTCCTGGTTAACATAAACCTTGGTAAGCACCTTCTTGTCCATGACATTGCCGATGAAGAAGGTCAGGTTGTGCTCCTGCGCCTTGGTTATGGGGTGGGTTGTGAACGCAGAGCGCCATCCCGCTGTAGCGGGTAATGTCTCGAAATCGAGCACGAACTCCAGCCCGATTTTTATGGGCACGGCCGCGTCTTTGCTTTCGTCCACCGTGATGGTGCCAGGCTTCCATTGCTTGAACGGCAGGTTACGCGCCTCGTCGATGGTCAGCGAGAAGGCCGAGTTGGCCACCTTCTGACGGATGACTTCGAGATAGGCCAGTTTCTCATCATCGGTTATCTCGCCATCCTTGTCGACATCAATGATGGGTAAGTAGTTGACGGCCTCTAGGTTGCCGATGGCAATCCAATAATCGATGAATATCAGGTCCTGCCAGACGCTGAGCTGGACGCTGTTGGTGATGCCCTGAACCTGGCGGTCGGAGATGTCGTGCGCCTGGGCCAGCCCGCCGGCCAGCAGCATCAAGACCATGAGCAAACCGAGCAGTCTATACTTCATATTTCTATTCATAGTAAAATCCAATGGAAATATCCAGCAATTAAAGCAAATATCAGCAGAACCAGGATACCGGGCACTTTTATGCGCATCCTCAATGCCAGCCAGAGAGTGGCAACTATGCCCAGCCCTATCAATGCGGTGTTGATTGACCAGAGCGTGGCCGGCGCCATTAGCGGTGCGGGCAGATGCCCGGCCGTACCGAAGAGGTTCCAGCGCAGACCAAAGGGGTCGGATATCAGCGCCACTATCTCGGATGCCCTAAGGTCGACCAGCTTCATGGTATTGGCCAGATGGAAGAACAAGGTCAACGGAATGACGGCGTAAACGCCACGCCGGAATCCGTAGTTGGCAATGATAAATAGTATGATGCCCAGGAGAACGCTCAGGCTGAATATCAGCGATATGCCCACGTTAAAACCGAGCCACTGCCCCATCTGCACGGTGATGGCCTGGTAGCGCGGGCTGAGCGACACGGCTCCGAAGAGCGTCATTGACAGGAGCAGGACAATCATCCATATTTCGCTCCGATTGCGGGCCAGCGGGAATTCCGCGTTCCGGCTCAGGCCGGACAGCTCGCTGAATGGCGAACGGACATTGACGGCGATATTATTGTTGGGACAGGTCCGGATGCACTCGGTGCAGAGGATGCAATAAAGGCTGGTATCCATATTGCCCGGATATTCAAAGACCGGGCAGGCATAGCCGCGGGCATTACCCTTGATGCAGTCCTTGGTAGCACATTTTTGGCAAACATCCTTGTCGGCGCTGCGCAGTTCCAGCGGAGCCAGCATACTGTAAACGCCGGACACGGCGCCGACCGGGCAGACATAGCGGCAGAACGACTGGCGCTCTAACAGCAAGGCCGAGATAACGGTCGCTATCAGGATTATCAGGGCGATGTAGGCGGTCAGGCGCGGGCTGTCGGTCATATTGAAGACATACTCCAGCCCGATGATGGCGCCGAGCAATATCGAGGCTATCCAGATATTGCGCAGCGGGCTGAACCATTTAAGGTTGAGCGAAAAGACCTGGGCCGAGACTCCCCATAATCTCAGCCGCCGGAGCCAGAGGGCCATAGTGTTCCAGGGACAGACCAGGCACCAGCTCTTGCCGCTGACGAGTATCATCAGAGTGATGAAGACCATCCAGCCCAGTCCGGTCAGCCAGGTATTGATGTTACGATAAACGTTGCCGAACAGTCCGCTGATGATAATCAGAAGCAGGAATCCAACAAAGACAAGCTGGAAGATAAATATCAGATAAGGACTGATAATCATCCGCTTTAGCCGGTTACCTAAGATATTCATCAGGTTATTTCTCCGCGTCTCATCTTAACTGCCACTATGGTTGCCAGCAAGACCAGACCAATCACTATCAGGAAAGTTATGCTCGGCGCCGGCGAACCGAGCTGGATATCGGTCTGGAGCCATTGGGCCGGAGTGCCTGAACCACCAACCGGTTCATAAGACACCTTGAGCCGTCCTTTGAGCGGACGGTCATACGAATACCGCAGGTAAAAGATGCCGGTATCGTCAGGCTCCAGAAAACTGCTGAAGACCGGCTTGCCGTCCGCATCCTCGATGACCACCGCCCTCTTGCCGAATATCGGGCGCTTAAGATTGTCCTCAAGATATAACATCAGGTCAACCGTATCCGGCGCCCGGTCCAGAATAGTCACGAAAAGGCTGTAATCCTTATAAATAGCGTTGAGGCTGGTATGCGGCAGATGCGCGTTGGCGGCAATTAGTTCCTTCTGGATGCCGGTAAGCCCGGCGTGGTGCGCCGAGGCATCAGGCGGGTAAAGTCCCAGGACAAGCAGGAACAGCCAATATCGGAACCATTTCATTAAAAATACTTATCACCACGTCGGAATCGGCAGAAGATGGTCGATTATCCAGGTAAATATGTCGGTATTATTGTCGGCCAGCCATTGGGTCACCAGCGGTATGGAGTTCTTTTCCATAAGCAGTCCGATGCCAACCACGGCGTTGGCCTTGGCGTTGGTATCGCCTTCTTTATAGGCCTCCACAAAGGCCTGGGCCGCTTCCTTGTCAGCCAGCAGGCCGAGCGTATGCAATGAATATTGTCTCAAGGTGTCGCTCTGCCCTTTGACCGAATGCTTGACCAGTTGATCCAGCACTTCCTTGCGTTTGCCGAGCATGGACAGCGATACGGCCATATTGGAATAGGCCACAGCGCTGACGTTTTTGTCGACCCGGTCCCAGAGCGGTTGGATTGATGCCACGGCCTTTTCGTCGCCGATCATGCCCAGGGCCAGTATGGCATAAGGCGCCAGTATCGGGTCGTCGGGTGTGGTCTTAAGCAGATCCATCAGCAACGGCACGGCTTCCTTGTCTTTCAGCAGACCATAAGCCATTATGGCCGCGCCCTTGACGGCGCGCGGTTTCCGCTTTTCCTCGAGCATTTTGCGCAATTCCGGTTTTATCTTAGATTCACCCAGGATGCCCAGGGCAATTATGGTCAAGCCCTGTCCATCGCGCTTGCAATTACCAAAGCATTTAAGAATGTTGTCTGACACCATCTTCTGGCTGTGCGCCTTATCGGGATATTTCAGGGTTGACTCGGCCAGGGCCAGGGCCGCCATGCCCCGGATGACCTCGTCCTTGTCCTGAAGCATATTAAGCAGCTCATCCTTGGCCTTGGGTTCTTCCATCAAACCCAGGGCAATGGCCACTGATGTGCGCACTCCCCTGTCCTTATCGCCGGCGGACTTCTTCAGCTCCTGGAAGGCATCCTTGGAGCCGATGTGTCCCAGGGCCAAAGCCGCGTAGGAACGGATGCGGGTATCTGATTTCAGCTCGCCGCTCAGGTAAGCAGCCAGAGTCTTGACGGCAGAATTATCCTTAAGCAATCCCAACGCGTAGGCGGCGGCGCAAACAACGTCTGCCTGTTTGCGGTATTCCTTTTCGTTGATGGTTTCATTCAGAGCCTTGAGCGAACCCGGCTCGTTGATATAGGCCAGGCCGACCGCGGCGTGGCTCCGGACGATTTCCTGTGTTTTCTTGTCAGTAAGCTTGCCGGCAAGGAAATCCACCGCAGACGGGTCTCTTATCCAACCCAGGCTAACCAGTGTATAATTCTTGACCAGCGGGTGCTCGGTATCGTTAAACGCCTTCTGAAGTAAAGGTATCGCCTCGGGGTCGCCGCAACGGCCCAAAGCCAGGGCGGCATTCCAAACCAGGGTATAATCCCTTTCGTTAAGGGCTGATTTTAATATTTCTAAAAGTTCCTTGTATATGGGCAGTATGATGACTGACCTGCTGCCCTCCGACTCCTTGACAGTAACCCACGTAATCGGCTGTCTGAAGTTGAGGAATTTGTCGCGGTTAAGCGTCCACCATACCTCCCAGGGTTCGACCATGCCGG
The DNA here is from genome assembly GCA_041658285.1 of Candidatus Brocadiia bacterium. Taxonomy (NCBI): domain Bacteria; kingdom Pseudomonadati; phylum Planctomycetota; class Candidatus Brocadiia; species Candidatus Brocadiia bacterium. The sequence continues at coordinate 43,820 of JBBAAP010000011.1, read as the reverse complement.
CCAGAGTCATAATCTGGCCATCGGAGTTGGCTAAGGTGCGCAGGCTGGTGATGCGCGGCTGTAATCCGCTGCCTAAAGGCGGCCGGACGGCGCTGATGGCAGTCGGCGTGGCTTCAGTCGAGGATTCTTGTTTAGGCTCTTCCTTCTTGGGCTCGGCGGCCACCTCGGGCGTCTTTTTAGGCTCTTCCTTCTTAGTCTCAGTAGTATCGTTATTAGGTTGGGCCGGTTCAGGATTGGCTTGCGAGCGCCGGAAAAACATCGAACCCGGGCAGGAGCCGAAGATAAAGCTGTCGGTCAGGAATAGAATGGCCAGGACAATTGCACCAACACTAACCAGGATTTGAAATCGCTTCATTAGACCCTCCTTTACCAGGTGGGCAATGGCAATAAATGGTCGATAATCAACGTCGAGATCTCGGTGTTATTATTACCTGTCCACTCAGCTACTATAGGTGAAGACGCCTTTTCCATCAGAAATCCGATACCGGTGATGATAAACGCTTTATTGGTATCGCTCTTCTCGCTGTTGTAATTTTCCACGAAAGTCTTGGCCGAATCCCGGTCGCCCAGCATACCCAGCGTGTGGCAAGCATACTGCTTAAGCGCATCATTATTGCTCTTGGTATGTTGGATTAATTGAGCAACGATTTCGCTTCTCTTGCCCAGCATGGACATGGCCACAGCCATATTGGTATAGGCTAATGAAGTGACATTTTTATCGACCTTGGCCCAAATCGGTTCGATGGCTTCGAGTGCTTTTTCGTCGCCGATCATGCCTAACGACATTATCAGATACGGAGACATAATTGGGTCATCGGACTGTTTCTTAAGCATAGCGATAAAGGTCGGCGCCTGGCTTTTATCTTTCATCAAGCCAGTAGCCATAACTACGGCCGCCTTGAGAAGCTGGCGCTTCTTACGGTCCTCCATTATGCTCTTGAATTCGGCCTTGTATGATTCGTCACCGAGGATGCCCATGGCCAGGACAATCAAGCCGTCGCCATCGGCGGTTTTGGTATCCTTCAAAGCCTTGGATAGAGCCGGAACGATGGTTTTTGTATCCATTACTTCCTTATTTTTAACCGTGATCTGAGCCAGTGATATGGCCGCCAGACCGCGGATAATACCCTGCTTGTCTTTCAGAAGGCTGATCAGCTCATCCTGAATCTTTTTCGGCTCATTGGCTGAACCAACCGGGCCGACACTCATCATACCCAAAGCGATGGCTGCGGATACCCTGACACTGTTGTCACGATCGGCCATAACCTTCTTAAGTTCATTGAAAGCACCTTCATTGCCGATTCGGCCCAGGCCCATAGCCGCATAACTGCGGATTTTAGGATTCACCTTCTCGGCGCTATTGAGCAAACCAGCCAGCGTGGTTACCGCGTCCTTATCCTTGGTAAAACCCATGGCTATCGCCGCAGCGGCTCGCAGGTCCGTGAATTTCTTGTTTTCCTTGTCTTCAATAATGCTTTTCAGTATCCCGAATACGGCCGGGTCGGACAGGTATCCCAAAGCCGCTACCGCATGACTGCGCAGGACTTCCTGTTCCTTATTATCGAGCGCGACTGATTTCAACATTTCCAGGGCTTCGTTGCTTCTAAGCCAGCCCTGCCCCAGGATGGAGTAGTCCTTGACCAGGATCTGCTTATTCTCCTTGAACGCTTTCTGTAAATCCGGCAAAACCGTTGGTTCGCCGCTCCGGCCCAAAGCCAGCGCCGCGTTCCAGGCAACGGTCTGATCCTTCTCGGTTAAAGCGGTCCTTAAGAGTTTAAGAAGTTCTTCGTATATCGGATGTTTGGTTATTGAGGTGGTACCGCCGTCGGTCTTCTTGATGCTGACCCATTCGATCGGCTGCTTGAAGCTGAAGAATTTATCGCGGTTGAGAGTCCACCAAACCTCCCAAGTCTCAGCCACACCGTCCAAAGTCGGCCCAACCGGCGTTCTCATCGCCTGGATGCGCGGCATCAAACCTATGCTCAGAGCCGGACGAGAAACCAGGACAGGCGTTGGGTTAACAGACGGCGGCGCGGCTTCACTGCCCATAGTCTTGGGCGGGTTTGGACACCAGGCTTCGCTATTCTGTTCCCAAGGCAGCACAAAAATAAAACATGCCAATACCAGTACAAGCAATGCATAATTTCTCATATTTTCATATCCTCCTAGCGTTAATATAGCCTATAAATTCTCATTTGTCAAGAATAAAACAATTATCGCGTCTTAACAGCGGCATTCAGCCATTTCAAATAAGGCTTATTACCAGCGATTATGGGCAACCCTATTATTTCCGGGACCTGATACGGGTGCATAACCCTTATTTTATCGGCTAATTTAGGGAACAAGGTCTTTTTAGTTTTGATGACCATAAGCGCTTCCTTATCCCGGCAAAGCTTGCCCTTCCATTTATATACCGACCTTATGGACAGAATGATATTAACGCAGGCGGCTAACTTGGCCTGGACTACGGCGGTGGCAATAACGCCGGCTATCTTAGCTGATGGAACGGTAACGAATACTACAATATACATATTATATTATATTGACCAAACCTGAAAGTATACTACCCTATTATAAGCTTGGAAGGCAACTAATATGGCTCATATTCTCCGCCAGCGACGGTTAGTGCCAGTTTGAACGAAATGAATTACTGGCACGTTATCCCGACTATTCCGTCGTGATTAGAGCGAGTGAATTGAGTGGCGCTCATATGGTGTCACCGGAATTTGAGGAAGATAGGCGAAAGGAAAGTTGTAGCGGTCTTAGTCTCCCCGAACAAAAAAGAAAATATGAAAAATGCAAAAGTAAAAAACCCCTGGCTGGCGGTATGTTTATCATGGATTTTACCGGGCACAGGCCAACTATACGCCAAAAGAAACTCCATTGGAATAACTATCCTGTTTGTCTATCTTTCATTGTTAGTTGCTTTATTTTACTCGATGGTCAGCCCAATGATAGTTTTCCATTGGGCGGCCCTTTTTTTTACGCTATCTGTCTTATTGGCTATTTGGAATTTATTTAATGCGCATAAACTGGTCCGCAATCACAACGCCTCCTTGCCGCCTGACATTCCGGCCGACCAGCCGCAGAAAAACACCTGGTTGGCGGTTTTTCTTTCTTATATACTCCCGGGCGTAGGCCAGCTTTATTGTAAAAGATGGGTAAAAGGCATTATTTTTATTATTGGCTTTGCTCTTCTTGATGAAATTACATTTCAACATAGGTGGGTATCATTACTTCTAGCATTATTATACCGTCTTATAGTTTGTTACGATGCTTTTGTTTCTGCGCAAAGACCGCAAAAAGAACCAAAGAAAACACTGATAACCTTCTTAGTTCTTTTGCTATTATATAAAGTTTTTATTTATGTCTTACTTACCAGTCTTTTGGTTACATATCGCATTCCAACAAAAGGAATGGAGCCGGCAATTATGGAGAAAGACAGGATTATTGTAGAAAAACTGACTTATAGGTTTTCCAATCCTGAACCCGGCGACATTATTACGTTTGAATCACCGGAAGATCCCCAAAAGGTACTTATCAGACGCATAATTGCCAACGGTAGCCAAACCGTTGAAGTCAAAGGCAATAAAGCTTATGTCAACGGTAAATTATTCAAAGAATACCCTCAGCTTGAAGAGCAAATAAATACCGAGCCTTATGGTCCTTACCTGGTTCCTAATAATACCTATTTTGTTATTGGCGACAATTTAACTAATAGCAAAGACAGCCGCCAATACGGCCCCATCCCAAAAGAAAAGATTATTGGGAAGACCTGCAAAATATATTGGCCTGTAAGCCGCATCAAAAAAATAATAAGATAGGGGTACTTCACAATTTAGATTTCTGGGAACCTGCCTGCCGCACCTACCTACTAACGAGACACTAATTATAGATATTCAACACTCAATTATTGACCCCGCTGGATGACTATGTTATCCGTTGATGAATAAAACTGGTAAGATAGTTAAAAATATGCTAGATAAAACATCTAATGGAGTTGACAAAGTAACGGTACTTTCCACCTGAGGCGGATCAGCCTTTGGCTGATGGTATAATATTCACATAATTATGGTGATTCTTTGAAGGATTTTAGCAATCCTATGAGGGATTATAGCAATCCGATAAAGGATTATAGTAGTCCTTCAAGGGATTGTGGTAATCCTGCGAGGGATTATAGTAATCCCTTGAGGGATTTGAACAATCCTGTGAGATGTTGGAGTGATTTGTCATAGGATTAGAGCAGTCCTATGAGCAATTATAATAATTTGACATAGGATTGGAGCAGTCCTATGAGACATTGGAGCAGTTTGATGTTATGTAAGATTAATAATCTATGAAGTTGTGGGAAGTGGCCCCGAATGCTTTCGGGACCATGGCGCTTCGGCGCCATAACGCTGTATGGATTAACAGACTCTAAGAAAAAAAGGCGTAACTATGGGAAAAGTTAAGTTAGGTCTCAAGGGCATGCCAATTCCTGATAAGATTGCATTGGCTACCCGGATTGTCACTGCGATGACCGGCAATGCGAATTTCACCACGCCTAATCCGGCACTGGCCGATATTACGGCCAAAACAACCGCCTTGCGCACATCTTATAATGACGCATTATCTAAGCGCGCTCAGGCCAAGGCCGCGACTGATTTGATGACTAATGATGAAAAGGAACTGGACCGTTCGTTAATGTTAGAATCGCTTTACGTTGAAAATGAATCAGTCGGCGATGACCAGAAAATATCCTCGGCCGGAATGAATATCAGGCATATCGCCGCTCCGATTGGGGAACTACAAGCGCCGAAGAAGTTATCCGCCAAAGCCGGCTATAATGACGGCGAGATTGACCTTAACTGGAAACCGGTACGCGGCGCCCGGAGTTACGTGGTTGAGATAACCACAGACGCCAATGTGCCTACCAGTTGGAAGCATAAAACGAATGTGACTGAATCATCCGCCACCATCACCGGGCTGGCCAGCGGAGGCAAATTCTGGTTCCGGGTAGCCGGGGTGGGCGCGGCCGGACAGGGTCCATACAGCGACCCGTGCGCCAAATACGCGCCTTAGTGCCAGTTAGAGCCCCGCTAAAGGCGGGATAGGCTGCGGCACCTCGATTTTAAATCAGGAGTATTTTTTTGCGATTTTATATTTTCGCGGTTTCGTGGTAAATGAAAGGTATTTATAAACTATTATAAAAGTCCCGCATCAACAGTGCATCTGTTTCCAGGTTCGGGCTTTCGCAGACCAGGAAACCGCCGGCCTGATAATCCTTAAGCGCCTTGAGTAAATCCTTATAGTTCATATCAGAATCCGGCAGGTCAAGGTGCTTCAACTCCCCCTTGGCTGAATACTTGATTCCCGATGTATGGAAATGCATCTGCTTTAATGCGCTAGAACCTAGCATTTTCTGAACCTTATCCAGCGCTGACGCAAACTCCTGGTAAGTATTATTAGCTCCCCCGCTCCGGGCGTGATGATGCGAGAAATCTATGCACGGGCTGATGCCTTCTATCTCGCGGGAAAGTTCCAACAGCTCCTCTAACGAACCGAATTGGCTGGGCTTGCCGGTAAGCTCGGGCGAAAGCCTGATGTTTATCTTATCTTTCCACAGTTGCTTAACCACATCCGCCAGATTCTTCTTTATCTTGCTATAGGCCTGCTTGGGCGAATCGCCCAGATAGAAACCGGCGTGAAAGGTAACGCTTTGGGCGCCGCAGAGCGCGCCGATATAGGCGCTGTCGTAGATTCTTTTCTTGCTGGCCTCTATCTTGGCCTCTTCCTTGGCATTCAGGTTGATGAAATACGGCCCGTGCACCGTCAGCTCTATGCCCAGCTCTGCCCTTTTCAAGGCGACCTTCTGCGCCGTTTCCTTGCCCATCCGGACGCCCTGGACGAACTCGAGCTCCATAAATCCCAGGCCAAGCTCTTTGATTCGCTCCATTCCGGACAGCGTATCAGATGCCTGACTGCTCCTGGGCACCCCGGCCGTGCCGAATAGTAAATCCATATAGAGTTATATCCTCTTGTATATGGCTTTGATATTAACGTGCTGTTTGACTATCTTGATGGCGGCGTTGACCTTTGAAGGCGTAAACACCCCCAGATGCTTGGAAAGCCGGTCGATCTTGCCCATGGTCTTGAGCGTATCATCCCGGACGACTATCACCGGAACGCCCTGTTCTTCGGCCTTGGAAAGAATAATATCTGCCGGGTAAAGACGTCCGGTCAGGACCAGGCACTGAGTCGGCGTTTCCAGCGCGGCCAGGTGGATATCGGTCCGGTCGCCGCTGCAGACAACCGCCTTGCATTTTTCCTGCCTGAAATAGCGCAGGTCATTTTCGACGTTCATAGTGCTCATGCAGAACCGTTCGACCAGCGTATCCTCTTTATCCTTGGCGCAGATGATTTCACCGCCCAATGCCTGGCACAGTTCCTTGACCGAAACGGCCCTAAGGGCATCCGTCTGCGGTATTATGCCCAGCACATCTATTTGATGCCTATCGCGCAGGTAAGGCACAACCTTTTTCTTCAAGTAGTCCAGCTGGGAATCCGGCACGTTATTTATTACCACGCCGATGAGCAGGTTTCCGAACAACTTCTTGGCGGTAATGAATCCGTCCAGGGTATCAATCGGCAAAGCCAACCGGCCGGCCCGATACCCATCAACCAGAATAGTTTTCCAGTTAAAATCCTTGATCAAATTAGACTCGGTCAAGCCAAACATAGCGCCGCGATAGAATCTGCCCAGGCCCTTCACCAACATTACATCCTTGTCCTGTGATATCCGCTCCATCAACTTCGCGATTTTCCCGTTCAAGTCCATAACCGGCTGAGGCATAGACTTGCCGCTGATAACCTCCTCGGTAATCTCGTCGCTCAGCACTAGCGGGCATAGATTATTGACGGATTCATTAAGCCCCAAGGATTGGTGAAAGAAAACGATGTCCTCATCCGTCAGGATGCGTTCGTGGCGTATCGGCTTGTTCCCGATAGGCTTAAAAAACCCGACTCGATATTTGTCCTGCTGCATCTGGCTGCCCAGGCCAAGCATAAGCATATTCTTGCCGGCCGCATCGGCAGCTGAAGTAATAAATAGCGTCTTCATAGCACCTCCATAATTCTGAATCAGTAATTATATTCTAAATCTGGTATCCAGAGCAACCCCGCCCTTGGCAAACACCTTGAACGGGTTGATATCCAGTTCCGTTATTTCAGGGAAATCTGTGACCAATTGAGAAATCTTCAACAACACGTCCCTAATGGCGTTTATATCCGAAGGCTCTTCACCCCTGATGCCGGATAGGAGCTGGTATGAACGTATTTCACGTATCATAGCATCAACATCCTGAAGCGACAGCGGCGCCAGCCTGAACGACACGTCCTTCAATACTTCGACGTATATACCGCCAAGCCCAAACATCACCAGATGCCCGAATTGCGGGTCTTTATTGACGCCGATAATAATCTCTTTCCCACCAAGAATCATTTGTTGGACGATAACCCCCTTGATGTGAACTCCGCTCATCATCCGGGCTTTATCAATGATATCCTGATATGCCTTATTAAGGTCCGCCTGGGTATATATGTTCAAGCGCACCCCGCCGACATCGGTTTTATGGCTGATTTCCGGAGAAACAATCTTCAGGGCGACGGGATAACCGACTTTTTCCGCCGCCTTCTGGGCTTCGGCCAGCGACCCGGCAAGGATTGATTGCGGAATATGAATACCGTAAGCATCCAGGATATTCATCGAATCTTCCAGAGAAATATTTTCACCTTCATTATAGCGGGCCAGAATCTGCTTGACCGAAGGCTTGCGCATAACCTGCACTTTTGATTGAGCCGCCAGCGCTGTTGACGCCTTCATCATCTGATACTTAAAGACCCCCTCGAAAACAGCGATAGCATCCTCAGGGGCGGAATAGTGCGGCAATCCGGCAATCTCCAACGCGCGCACCCCTTTACCGGCAATCTCGCCGCCCATAAAACTGGTAATTATCGGCTTGGGCGACTTTTTGTATACATCAATCGTAGCAGACGCTATAAAATCCGGCTGTTCCTTTGTGGCCGGAGTATAAATAACCAGTATGCCGTCCACGTTCTTATCATCCACCGCTACCTGAAGCGCTATTTTGTAACGGGCCATATTGGCATCGGCAATGACATCAACCGGGTTGTAAATACCAGCGCCTTTGGGCAGAGTTTCACGCAGCTTATTTATGGTTGCCTCGGTAAAATAAGCCATCTTCAACCCATCAGTCTGCCCTGACTTTTCTATCCTGTCCGCGGCCAGCACGGCCGGACCTCCGGAATTAGTTATAATCGCAATGCGCGGACCTTTTAACAAAGGCAACGATTTATTAGCCAGCGCTTTAGCAATATCAAACATCTCGGCGATATTGTTTGCCCTGATAACGCCGCTCTGCCTAAAGGCGCACTGATAAGCAATGTCCTTCCCGGCTAAAGAGCCGGTGTGCGATGAAACCGCCCGAGCGCCAGCCGCGGTGGTGCCGCCCTTAAGTATCAGTATCGGTTTTTGACGGCTGACCCGCCGGGCTACATCCATAAATCTCCGGCCGTCGCGAATACCCTCTAAATACGCCAGTATCACCGATGTGTTTTTGTCTTTGGCTAAATATTCTATCAGATCGGCTTCATCGACATCGACTTTATTACCCAAGGAAATCAGTTTGGAAATTCCTATTTTCTCTTTTATGGCCCAGTCCAGAATTGCCATGGAAAGAGCGCCGGACTGGGAAAAGAAAGATATTTTTCCGCGCGGCGGTATCTTGGCAGTAGTTGAGAATGTCGCATTAAGCGGCGTATGAGTATCAATCATCCCGATGCAGTTCGGCCCAATCACGCTGATATTATGTTTCTTTGCAAGCTTGGCAATCTCGCTTTCCCAAGCCGCGCCTTCAGGTCCGGTCTCCTTAAATCCAGCCGTAATAATTACGGCCGCCTTTATCCGCTTGCCGGCTTTAACCACAGCCTGGAAATTAGCCAGGACAAATGGCGCCGGAATAACAAATACCAGCAAATCAACCGCCTCTTTTATACTTAAAATATCCGGATAGCATTTCAGACCCAGCACCGAACGAGCGCTTTGATTAACCGGGAATATTTTACCCTTGTAGCCGCTTTTAATAATATTATAAAGCGTGGTATGCCCGAGTTTACCCTTATGGCGTGAGGCGCCAATAACCGCTATTGACGAGGGGTTAAACAATCCGTTGAGCATAATTCAATAAAGGTATGTGGCATTACGCATCAGGCTGGGATTAATCACGCCCCAATGAATATGCGTAATTTATTCGTCTTCTTTTTCTTCCTTGGGTTTGTTCTTCGCGATAATTGCTTCCTGAATCTTGAAAGGCACCAGGTCGTAATGGGAAAACTCTATAGAGTAATGCCCCTCTCCGGCCGTGATTGAACGAAGTTCGGTGGAATAACTTGCTATTTCCCCCAGTGGAACAGTGGCTTTTATGACCTGCTGTCCGGAGACTGTATCCATACCAGTAATCCGGCCGCGGCGGGAGTTCAAATCGCCCGTGATATCGCCCATATATTTGGACGGCACCGTTATTTCGATATTAACTATCGGCTCTAGAAGAGACGGTTTAGCCGCCATGAATCCCGTCTTGAATGCCTTGGAGCCGGCGATTTTAAATGAAGCTTCAGATGAGTCAACATCGTGGTAGGAACCATCAAATATAGTCACTTTCACATCCACCACGTGATAACCGGCAATAACACCTCGTTCGAGGACCTCTTTAATTCCTTTTTCCACGGCCGGAACATATTGCGATGGCACGGAACCGCCAAATAACTCGTTAGCGAACTCAAATCCGGCCCCGCGGGTAAGCGGCTCTAATTTAAGATATACTTCGCCATATTGTCCCCGGCCACCGGATTGCTTTTTATGCTTATGATGACCTTCAGACGGCTGAGCTATCGTCTCTTTGTAAGGGATCTTGGGCTGCTTGGTATTAATTTGGACATCAAATTTGCGTTTGAGCCGCCCCATGATAATATCCAGATGCAGGTTGCTCATACCGGTGATAACCATTTCACTCGTTTGATGATCACGCACAACCTTGAAAGCCGGATCCGAGGCTACCATTTTAGCTAAGGAAGTACTCAATCTTTGTTCATCACCTTTCGATTTGGGTTCAACCGACAGCGACACCATCGGGGTCGGGAATTTTATATCCGGCATTTTGACCAGGTTATTCTGCTGGCAGAGAGTATCGCATATCTGCGAATCCTCGAGCTTAGGTATTATTATGATATCGCCGGCAATAGCTTTATCAACTGACCGCTGCTCCTTGCCAAATACCTTAAATATCTTACCATAGCGCTCGCTTTTCTTTGTCCGCGCGTTATAAATTGAACTGTCCGCAGTAATAGTGCCCGAATATAAACGGATATAAGTAATCTTCCCGACAAACGGGTCGCTGATAACCTTAAAGACAAACCCAACCAACGGGCCTGCCTCGTTAGCCTCAACTTTAACATCCTTACCGGCCTGATCCAACGCAGTTTTAGACGGCATATCGGCCGGAGACGGCACATATTTTGCCACAAAATCCAAAAACTCCTGGATTCCAAGATTTCTGCGGTAAGATGTTACCAGAACCGGAATCACTTTGGCTTTAAGTATGGATTCCTTAAAAGCAGCCTGGAATTCAGATTCAGTTACTTCCTTGCCATCCAAGTATTTATTAAGCAAGGCATCATCTATCTCTACCACTGCCTCTAATAATTTCTCGTAGTAAGTAGCCACATCCTTAATATCTTTCGGGCGCTCATCAGTAATACTGATAATCCTTTTCATGGCTGAACCGCCACCGATACCAGAATCTGTTAAAGGCAGGAATACCGGCATACATCGATCGCCGAAACTTTCCTGAATAGATGCCATTAACTCATCGAATTTAATATTCTCCATATCCATTTTGTTAATGACAATAGCCCTGGGCATCTCTTTCTTTACGGCCTGTTCCCACATTTTCCGGGTATTCACCATCACCCCCGATGAAGCATTAATAGCCAGAAAAGACATGTCTGAAGCGCTAAGCCCCGAAATCGCCTCTCCAATAAAGTCCGGGTAGCCTGGAGTATCAATCAAATTAAACAGTAACCCCTTCCAATTGCAGTAAACGATGCCGCAATCCAAAGAGTTCTTACGTTCTTTTTCGTCCGGTTCAAAATCGCATACGGCCGAGCCTTCACCAACATCACCCAAACGGTTGGTAGCACCAGCTTTATGGAGCATCGCCTCCACCAAAGAAGTCTTACCACCGTCGCCATGGCCGATAAAAGAAACATTTCTTATTTCGCTAGGCTTCATTTTAAATTCCTCTCTTCGTACAGAGATTCTAGGACATCTAAGGTTAGCCGAAACCGCAGTTTTGGTCTATTTATTTACCAACAATACGATTTCTACACGCCTGTTTTTTTGCTTACCTTCTGGAGTTTTGTTATCTGCTATTGGATTAACCGCACCTAAACCGCGGGTGGAAATGCGTTTTTCGGATATCTTATGCTCAACAAAGTATGTTTTAACCGCCTCAGCCCGAACCAACGAAAGCTTCTCATTAGTCTTATATTTTGATTCTTTAACAGGCTGATCATCGGTGTATCCGTCTATAGATATAGTCGCAGCTGGGGTTTCCTCTTTGATAACTTTTAATATCTTATCCAGCTTATCTTTACCATCAGCTGAAATTGTGGCCGAGCCGGGATTGAAAAGGCCCGTCCCAATAATTGCCGGATTACCTTCACGATCAATTACTTCAAGTCCCTTAGATTCAAGCTTGCGAATAAGCACGGTGTCAACATTTTTGACCGGTTGGGCATAATACTCTTCGTCGTTCTCAGTTTCCTGAAGTTTTTTTGCCAAGAGTTCATTTCTCTGGTTTAATTCTTTGTAGTATGATTCTAGTTTGGCATTCCTCAGCTCCAGTTCTTCATTCTGGCGCTGCAACTCTTTTATCTGAGAGCGATATTTGCTCGAAATGCATCCCGACCCCAAAATACCCAGAAAACCCACCAGAACAATAAGGCCTATTCTTTTAGTCATAACACACTCCTTTTATTGGTTATAATAATACTATTTTGGATATTATCGGTTTGTGTATACAATGTCAAGAATTTTGCTTGTTTTCTGCGGGTATGTACTGTTTCCATCTTCGATGAAACCATATCCATTGTTCGGGATATTTCCTGATTAAAAACTCGAGATTCTTAATGTAGAACTGAGTTATAAGTTGGATATCCCGATCTTTATCTCCAGTCCGCTGGCACTGGACCTCCGGCAAAAAGGTTATCAAATATCGCATCTCATTAGGTTTGCTTTTGACGCAAGCAAATGGAATTATAGGCGAAGCAGTTTTAAGCGCCAGGTTAGCCGGACCCCACATAGCCGGAACCGTCCGTCCGAAGAAATCAACCATAACACCGTCATCTCTTCCGGTTTGATCTATGAGCATCACTACAATTTCATGCTTATTCAGTACTTCGACACATCGGCTAATAGCCCCTTTGGAATACATCACCTTAACGCCATATTTAACCCGGTAGTGGTTAATCAGTCCATCAAGATATGGGTTTATTTGCTTAAAAGCTACAAGATTAACGGAATACCCCGCCAACGCTAATGCCGCCACCCCCATCTCCCAGTTACCTAAATGACCGGAAACTAATATCACACCATTATTAGAATTAACAGCTTTTCCCAAAACCGCTTCATTCTCAAACGAAAAATACTTTTGAAATGTTGCTCTCCGGATCAGGCGCATTGATCGAGCTAAATCAAGAATAGTTTCTGCGAAATGACTTAATACCGAAATCGGCTTGATGTTGATTCCGGCAAAATGGAGATTATCAATCATAACGGCAATCTGCCGCTTAGCAAAAGCTGATAACACATAAATAAAACTAGTTATCAACACCCTGGCCAGTTGCAACGGCAACGCAAGCAACAGACAGAAAATTACCCGAGTTAATATATACTCTAGATAAAAAAGAAGTGTCTTAGGTACAGGAATTCTACGCCAGAATTGTTCTCTCAAGTTATTTACCGGCTAGACTGCCTTGACTTTCTTAATCTGAGGAATTTCTTTTTTGAGTGCTTCTTCCACACTCATCTTTAAGGTCATCTGAGACATCGGGCAACAACCACATGCCCCGGTTAATCTTACAGAAACTTCCCCGTCCTTAACGTCCACGAGCTCTATATTACCGCCATCCGCAACCAGCATAGGACGAATCTTATTAAGTACTGCTTCTACCTTGTCACGCATATCATCACACTTTCTAATAAATTATCTTGCCGGCGGAGTATATATCCAAGCATCACTAAGATAATCCTCACCGTTATAACCCCCAAATATTACCATTTGAGTCCCGGTCCAGACTGCCGTATGACGCCTTCTAACCGGAGGAGGATTGGCACTCTGTTGCGTTGCCTGCCAAGTATTAGTCAACGGGTCATAAATGCCTCCCGAGTTCAACTGGTTACCATCCGTATCAGTCCCGCCCCAAACAATCATTCTCTTAAATCTAATGGTATCATCATCAACACCAGGATTAGTCCATAACGCCGTATGATTTGTCCTAGATATCGGTGCCGTGATACCATCTGTTACCGGCAACCATTGATCAAGCGCAATATCATAGATACCACCAGAGTTCGTAGGCCGCGGACTGCCTCCGCCCCAGATAATCATCTTATTATTCCAAGCATTGGTGCCGTTCCCGGTAAACACCGCTGTATGGTTTTCTCGCGCCGAAGGTGCACGGCTAAGAGTCATTTCACTCCAACTGTCTGTAGAAAAATTATATCTGCGGCCGTTATTAAGATAAGAAGCGGACGAACCGCCCCAAACAATAAGTTCTGTGCCTGTCCAGATTGACGTATGATTCCAACGCGGTGTTGCCTCGCCACTGGTTGAACCATTAGTCCAGGTATTAAGCGTCGGATTAAATATCTGCAAGCTAGCTAAGAATGTGGCCGGAGTATACGTCCACCACCAGTAATAGGAATAGGAAGCACTACCATATCCACCGAATACGAGCATCCTGGTACCGTTCCAATTAGCAGTATGTCCGATTCTGGTATAGACCGAGGAAGGAGGACTCATATATATCCAGGTCGCACCGGCCGGGTCATACATTGCCCCACTGTTATATATGGTACCGTCTGAACCCTGACCGCCAAAAACAATCTTTTCCTGTCCATCCCAAACGGCGGTATGTCCGGTTCGGGGAGGCAAACCACCGCCATACCAACCGCCGGTAAATACGGCCGGTGTAGCAGACCAAACCCTGGTACTTTGTCTCCACAATGCGCCAGAAGTCAAATAACCGCCTACGCCACGACCACCCCAGATAATAAATCTAGGAGTACCGGGCCATGTCCATACCATAGTATGCTGTTCACGGGCCGCAACCAGAGGCGTTCCCACCGGAGGCTGGTTTCTTCCGCCCGGACTGAGCCAAGGCGCTATCAATTCCCAAGAACCGACTCCACCCACAACTCCTGAAATAACTCCGCTGGCGCCTGTTTCGTAATCATCCTCACCAGCCCAAGGACAACCTGCAAGTATAAATGCAAAAAATGGGACACTAATCAACACCAACCATTGCCAATTTTTCATATCTTAACTCCTTTCCGAGTTAAAATTTGATGCCTATATACTAACTTCCCCTATTTTTATATGGCAAAATACTCTCCCATACATAATTGTCAAGCATTTCGTTTATATTTTAACACTATAAACTCCACCATCACAAAATCTCCTCTTCTTATATAACGCTCTATAAGCACATTTTATTTCAACAGAACTTATTTATTAACAGGTGTTTCTATGTAGTCCTTATCCTTAATACCCTCTTTATTATTCTGAACACCTTCCAGCGTTTTCTGATCCTGCTTGGTCTTCTCAATCAAATCCTGAAAATTCTTTATAATCTCCGGCTTGATGAATATCCACAGGTATTTCTCCCGCACAACCTCCTTGGTCTTGCTAAAGAAAAACCCAAATATCGGTATATCACCTAAAAAAGGAACCTTGGACACAGTGTAAGTTTTATACTCTTTCTTCATCCCGCCGATAGCAACTGTATTCTTATTCGGAATAGTCACCATGGTCTTGGCCGAACGCGAGGTCGTACCCGGCCTTGTATCTGAATACGATGTTTCCATAAATTCATCAACTGTCTGGTCTATTTCAAGCCGCAGATAATCATCCTCGCTGATATGAGGAATTATCTTAAGCTTAATAGCTGCTTCCAGATATCCGCCGAAAGTAATGCCAGTAACCGTACCATCCGGCCCGACTGTTTTCGTATCATAAGGAATCTTTTCCCCGATAGTAATCGTTGCCTCTGAATTATCATTAACCACAATAGAAGGCGCGGCCTTGACATTAACGTCTCCATCTGTTTTAGCCGCCCTGAGCAAAAAAGGAATGCTGTCTTGTTTCCCGGCCCATAAACCCATTGTCAAACCACCATATGTCGGCGGAATAGGTACTTTTCCCCCATCCGGCTTTATTTGCGACAAACCAAAAGTAGTTCCGGCAATAACACCGGGAAGCGGCGCACCACTAACATTCGTCGCATTAGTACCCGCAACAGTCGGCTGGCTGAATGCGGCGAGTTCGATACCAAGTTCCAGCATCTTGTCGTAAGAAAACTCACCAATAGCCGCCTCAATGTTCACCTGCAATTTACGGACATCTAGTTTTTTTATCAACTCAACCATCTCTTCATAAATTCTAGGCGGAGCAACAATAATCAGTGAGTTAGTGCTCTTTTCTGCAGTGACGCTGATAATTTCCATAGTCCGGCGGGCCGGCGGTTGGAACTGTTGTTTGCTGTAAGCATCCAAAACTATTTTCGCGATATCATCCGCTGTGGTATTGACCAACTTGTAAATATAAACCGACGTATCCTTCTGCGCCGCTTCCTTGTCAAGCATTTCAACCAGCTTTAAAAGCTGTGGCATATCTTTCTCTAAGGCAAATATCATTATAGTGCTGGTACGTTCATCAACCGTGATAAAAGGACGGGCCGGAGGCACTCCGGCCTTTTGCTTAATGAACTGCGCCGTACCCTGAACATAACTATCCAGCGCAGTTTTGACTGCGGTGGAAGATGCGTTCTTCAATATCCTTACCTCGCTCAGATAGGGCGTCTGCTCAATATCAAGCTGTTTTAATATCTCGTAAAACCTCTTGATGTTGGATGCATAATCGACAACAATAATACTGTTGCCATCCATCGAAGCAATACTCTGAGTATCCTTGCCCCTCATCTGCTGAACTATCTGATTAGCCGTATTGGCATCAAGATACTTCAATGGGATAGTTTGGGTAATAAGCTGGTCGGTATCGGGCAGACTCCCTATATCAGCAGGCGGCCTAACCGGCGTAATGTCGCGGGCATCACCTGTCCTCATCACCTTAAGCGTGGTTTCCGTTCTAATAGCCACTACATTCTTCAACCTAAGCAATGTATCTATCATATTAAGGAAATTATCCACAGAGATGCCTTCCTTGGGCGTAATAACAAATATGGTTTCCTGCGGGATAGCCGCATCGGCATAAATAATGGTCCTCTGCTCGCGGTTCCCTATGTACCCAAGAAGTTCACTCAGCTTAACCGGACCATTATATTTTACCACACCTCCTGTGGGCGTGGAAGGCGTCGCAGGCTCTTGGGCAAACACCGGAGCCATCATCAATAAACACATGACAAGAATCTTATATTTCATAAATTCACTCCACTCTATATATTCCGCTAGCCACCTTTTCGGCTGTATTAACCCTGAAAAGTTCCACCTCGTAGGTACCCCTGGTCCAACCTTCCTTCGCCTCCAACCAGATAAAATTGTTGGGCGCATTAGGATCAAGTGAATGAAGTTTCATGCTTACTGTTTCCCCCGATGTCTGGTTATTCCAACGAATAATTGCTTTAGATATCCCTTTTAACGCATCCTTATTGGGGAAACAAGCATAAATCCGGTATTTACCAATCGGTAATATCTTTGTCGGCGTCATTGGGCTATTGTCCTTATTAACCTGAAGTGAAAACAGCATATCAACGACTGCCCCACTAATAGTAACCTGTTCATTACGCCCAATAGCCAGTAATTTTATCGCATAATCGGTCAGGTTTGTATCCGGCGGTATCTCTGAAGGCGCAATCCCCAATGTCTGAAGCTGATCTTCGATAACCTTGCGCGGTAAAGTATTAATAATCGCCTGAATCTGAGGCCGAAGCTGCTCTATGGGTACATCCTTTTTAAGCATAGGCTCAATTATCTTGGCCATATCAGCCATATTAGCCGGCGACGCCATATTAACAATATTCTGAGCTCCTTTGACCAAATCCACCACGCTATTGGTTATGGCCGCTCCCCAAGTGCGCTCTATAGTCAATCGGGAAATTTCACCGGCATTGTTGCGAAGCGTTACTTCATCCTCTGTTATCTTGACAATAATCCACTCGTTCAAACGCTCATTTTCGATATACCAGCCAGACTGCTTGGAAATCAGATCCTCAATAAAAGCCGTAGCCGGGCGGCCCGGCTCAATAATTATGCCATTAAGCCTTAACTGTGACTTGACAACAACATCAGCCTGAGAAACAGGCTTGCCGACATTTGTACCTTCGAAACTGGGCCAGGGCATCTTCACAAGAATCTCTTTAGCAATACCGCGGTTTATAGTTTCATTTGATATCGCAGGTCCAGTAACTGAAGTCTCCAACTGTTTCTGAAAAAGCTTCTCATCTGCCCTGCTCTGGACAAAATCAAGAACAATATAACCGCCCAGAACAATGATTACCACTATTAATAATTGAAACGTTCTTTTCATATATCTTGTGTATAGTATATGACAAACTGGTTGATTTGTCAACTAAAAACCTTACCAAGCCCTTATATATTTTCGGTCTATTGTTGCGCTCAACCCGAATTATTCTTCCTGGTGGGAAATAATATCTGAAGGTTTAGAATAATCAATGTATAGATTAGTCAAAGCTGGGGCGCGTTTCCAGGAATCCGTAAGAAATGCGCCAGGCTGGTACTGGACAAATGCCAGCAGTTCTATCTGGTTAGCAACGATGTTAAGAACCTGCTCCCTATTCCGTGAAAAGAACTCAAACAAACCGTCCTTGCGGTTCGTTGGCGTATCGGCCCAGTGCGGCCCGCTATCAAACCGAACTAAGAATCTCCACTGGACCAGCCCATCGTCTGCCGGATCGTGCCGCTCAGTCCAGCGCACCTTCTGCCATGTGGCATCCCGTGAAAAATGAGCCGTATGGAAATAGGCCATTTCATGATGAAACGCCTGGCGTTTTTCCAAATGCCAGTAACGGAACGGCATGGCGTAAACCAGCGTCCCCTGTATAAATGAACCAACCGGAGTCCCAAATGCCCCCCGGAACATTCCCGTACCGGTCCGATCAGAAGGCATCAGAAACTGTCCATTACCGGTATCTCGCCAAAGATACCCGATCATCTCCGATTGGCTGAAGTCATTACCAACCAACAAATAAGCCGCGTCCGTCGAAAAACCATTCATAGTACTGACCGGCACGGAAAAATCAGTCGGGCTAAGATTATTTTTTAATGCAGCCACCGGCAAATAAGGAATATAGAATATCCTCTCCCGATAGTCGTGCGTTTGCGGCGTAGAATTGAGATATCCGCGTACGCACCCGGTAATTTCGCCGGCCAGGTAATCGATACCGCCATACCCGATAATCTCATCCCCTATTTTGATAACCCCGCCTGAAGGTGACATGCCATTAAGATTCAGTACCCTGATCCGGTCATTGTGCGTATCGGAATACAATGTGTCCGAAAGCGGGCGATTTATCTGGTCCCCGCTGTAGCACTTTAATTCATCCACCATTCCCAGTATAGACCCACCTGCCTCATCCCCGCCGATATAAAAATTGCCCGGCAAGTAAGAAGGCAGTTCATCCGAAGGAAATTTAAGCATCCTTGTTATTCCGTCAACATCATAATTCCTGCTAAGATTATCAAAAAAAGCCAGCAAACATTTCGGTTCTCCGGTCTGCGCGTCATTGTAACGCATTGCGTTACGGATGGTTTTCATTTCTTTGCTGTCAGTCACATGGTCATCTTCGACAATAGTCACCACATCGCCCTTGCCGCAAGTAGGTTCATCAGCCGCCAGCACCGGAATAATCAAGGCTCCGGACATATGAGGCGTCCTTTGTCCGTAGACACCTCTCATAAAATCAACCGGAGTAGTACCGTTAACCACGCCTGTAAAGTATTCGGGCGTTTCCCCTTTCTGGACCAACCCTATCCATTCGTCGTCAATCTGAATCATACCCGGCGACGGATATTCGGTATTGTCGGAGACCTTTATGGAATACATATCCACGGCCTCGCCGCTGCTGTGGTCACGGCCGACAGTGCCCAACAAACCGCGTCGGCAATTCAACAGCGTTTTGGAGTTGTCATCCTTACCTAAATAAAAAATAACTTCATTATTGCCCAGCCTGACGTATCCCTCATTAGGAAAATTAGTTACCGAAGTAACGGTAATAACCGTATCTGCCGCATCAATACCTAAAGGCCAGTTAATAGTTGTCTGCGGCAAGGTGTCAAGAATGCTTTCAACTAAAGTAGCGCCGCCTTTCGGCAGGGGCTGATAATCTATCCGGACCGGTGCAGGAAAACCGGGACCAGTTACATCAACATTGCTGACGAATAAGTTAGAATAGCCAAAGGGCGTTACCTTAGCGCCGGCCGGATGCGCCATAAGCACCGTGCCGCGCTGTCCCCGGCCGTTCCCCACCGGAGTCGGAGGGGTATTCGACATATTCCAAAAAACCGGGACTTTGAACCCGCCGCCGACGATTTCGGAATATTCAATGGCTTCTTCTCCAACCTGGATAACACCGGATCCCGGGAAACAAGAGGTATCCTTAACCGGAATTATCAGGTCAGTCCCGGGTGCGACTGTAACCGTATCCGGCACATCAGCCATCAACTCCGTAATAATAGCCCGGTCCATATCGTCGTAGTGAGCAAAACTGCCCACCGGTTTGCCGTCCAGGAATAAAGCCAATCCGGAATGCTTGGTGCCTTCAAAATAAGCGCCGATGTGATACCAGATATTTTCCCTCAACTGTACCGGCGCCACCACCCGCGCCGATTTTCGCTCTATGCCCGCGTCACAAACCGTCAATATCAACTCGTTATTCTCGTAAGAAATGCTTATCCGGTTCTCGTATTCGCTCTGGCGAATATCAGCGATATACCCCGACGGGCTGGCAGAAAATTTCACCCAGAGCTCGATTCCGCCCGGATAAATATCCGGCTTATTCGCCGGGTCCGGCGGAAAAACAAACGTATCATCGCTCTGATAGGTCAAAGCTGTCCCGGCCAACTGCTCCCCTTCCTGGGTGTCTTCAAAAGAATCCTTATAAATCACGTCTATTCCCCGGTCATCTTCAGCCGTCTTCAGCTTTAGTTCCCCAATCTCCGGCTGGGTTGAACGCAAATAATCCGGCTCAACGTATTCAGTCGAACCGACAATGTAATTATCCACCCTTAAAGTAGATACGTTAGGAAATGTGCTGAATCGCCTGGGGTTACCCAACAACATATTAAACTGTTCATCAAAATCGTATTGCGACTCAAGAAGGAATGTAGCAGTCTGGGCCGGAGCAACTTCCACAATATCATTGAATACCGTCCGAGCCGCTTCCAACCCTGAAGGATAATTAACCACGCCGGTGGACTTAATATTATAGGTATCATAACTGCGGTAGCAGAACGGCAATGTCCCGGTAAACCGCTCGTCGATAATATCGTAAAAAGCCGATGACCGGGGATGGCGCGAATTAGTCCACAAGGCCGATACGTGCGTCCCCGTGATAATCCGGCTGTCATTGACATCGAGCAGGAAACCCAGCCAGTCGGTTGGATTAGCGAAGTCACGTGATTTTATCATTGTGGCCAGCATCTGGGCCTGGCCCAGACTGATGCGCTCGTCAACCTGCCTGCTAAAAATCGGGTCATAATACCGCCGGCCCAATTCCCACAATAAGGCCGTGACCAATTCCTTGGGTGCGGTGTTTATATTCACCGCGTGCGGCTGTTCCACCTCGAAAATAGTATCCGGCGTCAGGAACTCTGGCGGCACGTTTCGGTCAATGTAAAGCCAGGTGTATCCTCCGGCCGCTACGGTCCGCCATATTTCTTGATTCAAAGGGAAAGGCGGCTTTTTATGCGGGTGTTGTATATGCGGACTGTATTCCAGCGGAACAACCTTAATGGAATTAGCATCAAGGCAAAGCCCCTGTCCGCAGGGCTGGTAACTGGCCGTAGAGATAAACTCCCTGTTACCGGCAGTCAACCGGACCCGGACGCCGGTCTCGCTGTACCAATATGAATTCTTCAGGTAAAGCGCCGTGCGCATGATATCTTTATAATCCTGGTATAGCATATATCCGCCCAACATCTGCGCGTCCACCCAGGGCGTGGCGCGGTAACTGTGCTCGGTAATGTAATCATCCAGCTTGTCGGCCGGCTTCATCTGGGAAATCAGGTTATTCATCAAGGTATGATGGTTTTCAGCCGCCTTGGCGATTTCTCCGATATTAATCTTGGATTGTTCATCGATTACCCGGGTGGACCAGATAACACCCTTGGGGTCAGCCACATCGGTATAAGTCATCTCCCTCGAGGCAAACTCGACTCCGACGTCATAATCCGGGGTATTGAACGGGTCAAGCGCCGTATCCTTACGTTCCTCGCTCAGGCATCCACGAACGAGCGAAGCGATGGCATAATTGCGGGCGCTGACCGCAGCAATGCGGCTCTTGGCCAAAAACAGCGAATTCTTATTAGTTTTCTCTTTAAGAAGCATCGAGGCGACAAACGGTATGCCCAGGAACATCAGAACCAGCAGGACCAAAAGCACCATCACCAGTGCAATACCCGGTTTAGTGCCACTTCGAGTATAACGAGTTAGTGGCAGTGCGCAGCCTCCTGAAAGGACCTTATCCCCGAAGCGCAGCGGAGCGGGATTATGAATATCAGCTGGTTTCATCGGGCGTAGTTATACCCTGATAGCCCTAAAGTGTCAAAGAAAAGATGCTGTCGCTTTGCATCAACTGCCGAAGTATAACCACGAGAATAAATTAGTGTATATTCGTGTTAATTCGTGGTTTAAAATTAATTATTACGGCCCCATCGGCGGAAACCGTTTAGCCCGGATATTAAAATTAGACCAATCCCCCGAGACATAAGTCGGCGCAGTTATGCCGCTCAGATACACGTTACCGGCGCTGTCCAGCGCTATCCCGCCCGGCTCGTCCATCGAATTGGTTGCTGATTTATCCGTGAAATAAGACTGGTAAACCAGGGAAGAATTATACTTCACCACCAGCCAGGCATCCTGCACAACACCGTTATAATAGTTGCCGTTGACATATACATTACCGCTGGCATCAACCGCCAGATTCGTGCCTTCAAGCCCATCCGCATAAATAGCGGTGGCAACCTGATTAAGGCTGGCGTCATACTTAATCAATAAAATGTCCCTGAACGGGTCTCCCGGCCCGGCCGTACCTAATATAGTCCCGGATACATAGACGCTGCCCGAGTTCTTGTCCACCGCAATTCTTGGATATAAACCATAACTGGTGCTATAATAAACATTGGTGCTGTACTCGACCGTATTCTGAAGAACCAGAGAAGAATTATACTTCAACGTTACGATGCTGTAACCGGTGCCGGATATCTTCATACCGGTCACAAAGATATTACCGGAATTATCAACCGCGATGCCGCTTCCCTCATCGTTATAGCCGCTATCATAAATAACCGGACTACCCTGTTGGACCAAATCGGCATCGTATTTGACTATTTTATAATTATAAGCGTTGATCGTCCCGTCCGAACCGATGACATAAACATTGCCGGAATTATCCAGAGCCATAGCCCGGGCGCTGGCATCGCCGGCCAAAGCGGTCGAGGTTATCAGGTTAAGGTTCAGGTCATACTTAGCGGTGACATAAGCGCTCGGGCTTGGACGCTGACCGGTCATATAAACGCCGTTCTGGTTTACGGCAAGCGCCGTGCCGCCCGTACCGTTAAACCTGGCAGCTGCGGTGATATCGCCGCTGCTGTTGAATTTAGAAATAACCGCGTCTCCGTTGCCGGTCGGCGAAGCAAAAGCCGCGCCCAACACGTAAACCACCGGACTGGCGGTTATGGTGCTGTCCACGGCAATGTCAGAACCCCAATCCATATTTCCGCCGTCATATATCACGCCGCCGGTTGTGGTCAGATTACCGGAATATCCAGGAAATAAAGGTCCACTATCACCATCCTCATTATCATCACCGCCGCTACTGCCGCATCCGCCCTGGCTCAGTATTACCACCGCCCCTAAAAGCAGGAATAATCCTGCATATTTCCACCAATTCTGCGACATAGAACAACTCCTTACTCTGCCGCTCTTAGCGCCCGGCAGATTTTGGAATAATAATATTGCCGGTTCGTGAATATCTTAAGCAAATCTTCATTAAAACACAAGGAAAATAACGCCTCTTTTGGTTTTTTAGATACATCTCCAGTATTTGCCAAGTCGTGCGCCTGGATTTACTAAACCGTATAGCTCTATTTGCCAAGCCGTGCACCTGGATTTACTAAACCGTATAGCTCTATTTACCAAGCCGTGCACCTGGATTTACTAAGCCGTATACCTCTATTTACCAAGCCGTGCGCCTGGATTTACTAAGCCGTATACCTCTATTTGCCAAGCCGTGAGCCTTGATTTACCAAGCCGTATACCTATATTTACCAAATGGGGGTATACGATAACCGTACCCCCTACGTCTGAGTAGGGTATCTACCCCCTCCCCATACCCTATCCCTACCCTCCTGATTCCGCGTTTAATTCGTTTTAGCCCCTCAAAGTGACAGTTTTTGTCCGTTTTACGCCCGTAGTAATCACTTTTCAGGCCGCCTCAGTCATACGGCAAACCCGCTAAGTTATTCGAACAAGTCGTTCACACCCTGGAGTGAATCGTTCCCGAGCGTGCTATAAACCATTCCGAGCGTGCTATAAACCATTCCGAGCATGCTGTAAATATTCCCCATCATGCTGTAAATCTTCCCCAGCGTGCTTGAAAACTTTCCCAGCATGCTTGAAAACTTCCTCAGCGTGCTGAAAATCTTCCCCTGCATGCTGCAAATCTTCCCCAGCATGCTGCAAATCTTCCCCAGCATGCTATGAATCGTTGATTACCCCTGCCTGACGGCAAGGCAGGCTGCACTGCGAAACACCTCTGGCGCCAATTAATTCATTTATAGTACATAATGATGTCCCTTACCCCCTATTTAGGTTGCTCTTTGGATTTGTCAGGCTCTTTCAGAAAGGGATGCATTTTGCGGTATTCGTCAACTGGATCTGTGCTGTCATTTTTATTATTAGCTTTAATTATAATTAACAGCAACCGATTTTCTTTACTGATAGGGTCTGTGAATACTTTACTGAAAGCTTGCTCCTCGCCATTTTTCACAGTGCCTTCCCATAAAGATTCTACAAAAAAATTCTCTTTAACATAAGATAGTGTTCCTTTTAAATTTAACGTAATCAAATTTTCAGCTATTGATTTAACATCATATATAAGGGCAAAATTTCTACTTGAATCTTCATGCAAAGCAACGGCAGGAGCTCCACCACTTGAAATAAAATATAATCTACCCGTATTTTTCACCTTAATACTCGCCGGTTGTATTTCGGTTTGATAGAACAAATCATACCAAGTACATTTCACCCTTACCATCCCATTTTTTAAAGGGGAGCCTTCAATGGCCTCATCAAAACACTCTAACGATAACGGTTCTTGTGCTAATGCCCCTATATTTGTTGCCGGTTTTGCCCCAGATGAACTACAACAAATTGAAATGATACATAATAATAAAACCGGATATATAAATATTCGTTTTGACATAAAGTTACCCTCTTATAACATCCAATATCACAGGAACTAATTCCTTAGTTCAGAATATATCGAATCGCACCAAGTAAGTCAAATCATTTACCAATGACACTATAACAGTATTTCAGAATTCTCTGCGTCTCTGTGGCTAATAATATTTTCTCTGAAACCAGAACGCCACGTTGACCAGCCCTATCATCACCGGCACCTCGACCAGCGGGCCTATAACGGCGGCGAAGGCAGCTCCGGAGTTTATCCCGAACACAGCCACGGCTACGGCTATGGCCAGCTCAAAGTTGTTACTGGCCGCCGTGAATGACAGCGTCACGGTCTTGGAATAATCGGCCCCTACCTTCCGGCCCATATAGAACGATACCAGGAACATAACTACAAAGTATATAAGCAGAGGGATGGCAATCCGGACCACGTCCAGCGGTATCTTGACGATATACTCCCCTTTCAGGGAGAACATCACGATAATCGTAAACAGCAAGGCTATCAGGGTAATCGGACTGATGCGCGGGATGAATTTTGTCTGATACCAATCTTTATTAACAAGTTTTATCAAAGTGAATCTGGTAATCATCCCGGCCAGGAACGGTATGCCCAGATATATAAAAACGCTCTTGGCAATCTGCCCAATGGTGATATTCACCTCGATGCCTTTTAGTCCGAACCAGCCCGGCAGTATGGTGATAAAAACCCAGGCGTAGACCGAGAAGAACAGCACCTGAAATATGGAATTGAAAGCCACCAGCGCCGCGGCGTATTCGCTGTCGCCTTTGGCCAGTTCGTTCCAAACTATGACCATGGCGATGCACCGAGCCAGGCCTATCATTATCAGGCCAACCATATACTCCGGCTTGTCCGGCAGGAATATGACAGCCAGCGCGAACATCAGGATAGGACCGATTATCCAGTTCTGGACCAACGACAGCAGAAGCACCTTGACATTTTTGAATACATCGCCCAGTTCCTCGTATTTGACCTTGGCCAGCGGCGGATACATCATCAGGATTAACCCGATGGCAATGGGGATATTGGTCGTGCCTGAATTGAACTGGTCCCAGAACTGGACAATAGAAGGGATAAAATACCCCATAGCCACGCCGATGCCCATAGCCAGGAATATCCAGAGCGTCAGGAAACGGTCTAAAAATGATAACCTTTTAGTCGTGCCATTACTCATAATGTTACTCCTTCCCGTACAATCAAGCAATCCATATCAAATAAAGCCCGCCCAGGATAACGAGTATCCCGCATATCTTTTTAATAATCATCGTCGCCTTGGATGACTCGCTCCAATTTAAATACGATTGCACCATCCCGGAACTGGTCCCGGCAGCCACGATAACAGAACAGTGGCCTAACCCATAGGCCAAAAGCAATCCGGCCGCATATACGAAATTAGTCGGCGCTATCTTAAATGTCATAGCCAGGACCGGCGCCATATAAGCAAAGGTGCAGGGGCCCAGGGCAATGCCGAAGATTAACCCCAATAAAAACGCCGCCATCCAGCCCTTGCACTTACCCTGACCGGAAAAACCGGACCAGGGCATCGGTATGACGCCGACAAGATGCAACCCAACCAGGAAAAATATCACGGCCACCAGGTAATTGCCATACGGCTCGACATCACCGGCTATCCGGCCCAGACCGGCTGTAATCAGTCCGATTATCCCAACCGTAATCAGGATACCTGTAGCGAAAAGAAGCGACAAGCCAAAGGCCTTGCGCCCGGAGCTATCACGCTGGCCGCTGATAAACCCGACGATAAGCGGGATGCTGGCTAAATGGCACGGGCTCAAGAGAATGCTCAAGATACCCCAGATAAAAGCCGCCACGATAGCCATATACGGCGCCGCATCAAAACATTGCGTTAATTTAGCAAATACTTCCTGCATCATTATTTCACACCTAATTCAACTAACTTGCTAATAATTTTATCCTTATCCAAAAACCCTTCGTGTCGCCAAACCTCTTTACCAGACTTGTCAAAGAATATCTGGGTCGGTATCAACTGGATACGGTATTGCTCGGTCAAGTCCCGATAATCATCAATGCTAAAAATAAATATTTCCGCCCGGCCTTTATACGTCGCGGCCAGTTCATCCAGTATCGGCTTCATCATCTTGCAGGGAATACAGGTGCCCCGGCCGAAATCAGCCACCACCGGACGGCCGGTCTTAAGCGCCGACTCCAAAGGATTATTAACGGCCGTTTTTACCTCAATCACAACCGGCTTATCCGAAACCGGCGGCTTGGCTTCAGTATCGCACTTTATGCCGGCGATAGCCGCAATAATCAACACAAACACAATGATTACAGCAGAATGTTTTCGCCTATTATCATAGCTCATACAACCTCTTTTCTTTATATCTTAATGCTTTGATAGTTCTGTGGTAACAATTGAGGTAATCTCGGCTTTGCTGGGAAGTTTGCCGGATGACTTAACCTGGCCGTCTATAACCAGCGCCGGGGTCATCATCACTCCGTATTTCATTATGTCAGTTATCTTTTCCACCTTGACCACCTCTGCCTCAACGCCCAATTCCTTAACTACTTCATTGGTTAACTCGGTCAGTTTCTTGCACTTGGGGCAACCGGTACCCAAAATCTCTATCTTCATAGCTACCTCCTTTATTTTTCACTAAACGGCGCAGGAACGCTGTAACCGCACGATTTGAGCAGCTTGACCAGCAAATTCCGCTTGTCGTCATACCTGCCGGAAAATAGTTCCGGACAGTTCATTATGCCGATTTCTTCAGCCGCCGCCTTCACCCCGAACGCCAGGCAGGACGGCTGTCCGCACTTTTGGCAATTAGTTCCAGGCAAAAGCTTATAGACATCCAGCGGTGTAAGCTTGTTGCGCCGTTCATAGTTCGGCTTAATTGAATCGCGCCGGTTGTAGCAATCATTGACCACATCCTTAAACCAAGCCATCAACTCGGTGGCTTCTTTTAGGTCAACTACCTTGCCAGCCGCCAGCTGCCGCGGCTGGACCCCTATCAGCCGGCCATCACGCTTCATAGTAATGCACGGACCGTCGTGGTTATAAATGGACTCCTCCACCACTGCATTTATGTAAGGCATCATCTCCGAAATATCGCGGTCCAGCTCGGACACAAACCTTATCCGCTCCGGCATTGCGATGCAGGGCATCGTCTGAACCAGTTTTATCTCGTTCAAGTAAGGCATTTTAAATCCTTTTGTTTATCTGTAACCTTAACCCCGACGGAATCCTGCATAAGTGCTGGATTTCGCTGCGGCTCAATAGTCGGGAGAGCCTAGCCTCCAGTACAACTATCATTACCACTGTGATTTACACTGGATAAGGTGCCGGTCCATCGGCTGTTAGAATGTAATGAGTTATCAGCCGAGGATACTCAGCAGTAATTCACTAACGTTCAAACTGCTGGAGTATAACTCGTTATACTCGAACCGTCACTAAATCCACGCCCCGTAAATCATTCCGGTGATTGTGGCCATTATCACCACCAGCCCGACATAAACCAGCGTCTTCTTGGTGCCCATAATGCTCCTTAAGACCAGCATACTGGGCAAAGACAGGGCCGGACCGGCCAACAACAGCGCCAAAGCCGGACCTTTGCCCATACCGGAACCGATTAATCCTTGCAGAATCGGTATCTCGGTCAGGGTGGCAAAATACATCAACGCACCGGCAAATGAAGCAAAGAAATTAGACCAGAGGCTATTGCCACCGACCAAATACTGAATCCACTCGCTCGGGATAAGAGCCTGATGCCCGGGCCGACCCAACAGCAATCCCGAAACAAATACCCCGGCAAAAAGCAGAGGAAATATCTGCTTGGCAAATCCCCAGCTGGAATCCACCCAGAAACCCAGCTCACTCCTGCGGAACCATTTTGTCAGGATAAATGCCAGGATAACTATTAACCCGCCCGAGATGAACCACTTTACATTATAAATACTCTGCCATAATAGAATGGACTCATCCTTCCCCCAATTGGCAAATACCAAAATCCCGCACATCACGGCAAAGTAGATGGTATTCTTTAATAATGAACGGCTTCCTTTGGCTTCTTCAGGAATCACTATATCCTGACTGTTTTGCTTGTTCAGTTCTTCCTTGCGGAATATGAAATGCATCAATAACCCGATAATGACCGAGAAAGCAATTGCACCAACCGCCCGGGTAACTCCCAATTCCAGGCCTAAGACCCGCGCGGTCAGGATAATCGCCAAAACATTTATGGCCGGACCGGAATAAAGGAAAGCCGTAGCCGGACCGATACCGGCCCCGCGCTGGTAAATACTTGCAAAGATTGGCAAAACTGTGCAAGAGCAAACGGCCAGGATTGTGCCGGAAACGGAAGCCACCGAATAAGCCAGAAACTTGTTGGCCCTGGCCCCGAAGTATTTCATCACCGCGGCTTGGCTGACAAAATTACTAATCGCGCCGGCGATGAAGAAGGCCGGCACCAGGCACAGAATCACGTGCAGGCGGGCGTAGTCCTGGAGCATATAAAACGCCTCCATCAGCGCGTTCTGCATCCGGACCTGCCCAAAGGGCACGAAATAAAACAGCAGGAATATCGCCAGTATCAGCAATAGTTTAGTGCGCTCACTCATAATTTACCTGCACTTCTTGCATAGCACCACACGACTCTTAAGTTCCTTCAGGCGTTTATGCTCTTTCTGTAACTCTGCCACGTGGCTCATAGAACCTTCCAGGAAATGGCTGATTTTATTCAGGTATCGGCCAAGCACCTTTTTATCCACCGCGTAAACAATCCACTTGCCATCGCGCCTCGACTTGAGCAGGTTGTGGTATTTCAGGATAGCCAGGTGCTGAGAGATACAGGGCTGGTTCAAGCGGAGAATATCCATCATCTCGCATACGCACAACGGCCGGATCGACAGAAGCTTGATAATTTTAAGGCGGGTCTGGTCCGAAATCAGTTTGCCGAAAGCAGTAATATTATCCATTTATCACTCCTTCATATAATATCATATTCGCATATACGCATAGCTATATATTAATATAAATAATTGTCAAGAAATAATAGGAATATTATTTACCTTAAGCGATTGGAAGTATTTTCGGCAAGGCCCGGCATTTGACCGGCTCGCCCTTCTTGCCCAGGCACAGGTTGCAGGAAATGCAGGTCGATGTTGATTTCGCCTTCTTAAGTTCCAGCGCGAACTGCGGGTTGATGATGAACGGACGGCTCATCGAGACCAGGTTGATGCCCTTGCCGGAAACGACTTTTTCCATCACCGCGCAGGAACGCATTCCGCCCACCAGGGCCAGCGGGAAGCCAGGCAACTCTTTCCGGAACCGCTCGGCCTGGGCCAGGAAATACGCCTCGGGCGCCTTGTCCGGAACTCCTTTGCGAATAACCGTATCAAATGTGACTCCCCCACTTATCTCCAGAGCATCCAGTCCGGCCGCTTTCAGTAACTTGGCCGTGGCAATGCTTTCCTCCACGGTCATACCGCCCTCGATGGATCGGCTGTTAGAATGTAATGAGTTACAGCCGACCATACTCGGCAGTAAGTCGCTTTGCTCCAACTGCCGAAGTACGAAATCTTCACAATTCATTTTGGCCCAGATGGCGAAACCAGACCCGGTGCGATGCCTGATAAGTTTTACCACCTCCACCAAAAACCTGGCCCTGTTTTCAACCGAACCGCCCCATTCATCTGTGCGCCGGTTGAACAGCGGCGACAGAAACTGGGAACACAGGTATCCGTGCGCTGAGTGCAGCTGAATACCGTCGAAGCCGGCCTCCTGGGCCCGGACCGCAGCGTTGGCAAATGCATTTATCAAATACGTGATATCAGCCGGACCGGCTTCCTGAGGCGGGTATTGCCCGCGCTGTTCTTCGTTGGGGTCGAGACAGACGGCCAGAGGCCGCTGTTCGATAATGGCTCCGGGCGCGTACCGGCCGCAGTGACTTATCTGGGCCAGTATCCTGGACTCGTATTTATGCACCGCACCGGTCAAAAGTTTCAACGGGCCGATGGCCGCATCGCTTTCCAACGAGGTCATCTGCCAGCCGGCCCGGCCGCGGATATCAACCGAAGTATGACCGGTGATAATGGTTCCGATTTCACCGCCGGCCAACATCTTGTAGAGCTTTACGAGCTGTTCGGTGGCGATGCCGTCCTTATCCACCATCCGCTCGGCCGTGGCCGAACGGACTATCCGGTTCTTGACCTCGATATTGCTTATACGGACAGGCTCGAATAATACAGACATAAGCGATATGCTATAGTTCGCCGACCCATTGTCAATATTATTTTGACAGAGCAGCCAAAATTATGTAAGCAGATTAAACAGATAGAAAAATTATTCATTAGAAGACCTCGGCTTAATCAGCTGAATCCGTGTACTTAATGCTATGAAAATCGCATATTTCGACTGTTTCTCCGGCGCCAGCGGCGATATGATTATCGGCGCGCTTCTGGACGCCGGGATGCCTTTTCCCGCACTCCAGAAATCCCTGAAAAAACTGCATCTAAAACCGACCATAAAAATCCGCCGCTCCAAGACAGAACGCTGCGGGCTGATGGGCACCGGGTTCAGCCTGGCCGCGGCCGACAAGCACCTTTCATACAACCAAATGACCTCTATCATCAAGCGAAGCGCTCTCAGCTCCCGTATCAAGTCCGACAGCCTGAAAATAATGGCCCGGCTGATGGCCGCCGAAAAGCGCGTCCATCACGGCTCGCACAAAGGAATCATAGAATTCGCCGAACTGGGCAGTATCGACACCATCGTCGACATCACCGGCGCGGTTTCGGGAATGGAATCATTGGGCATTGATAAGATTTACCTGTCGCCCTTGCCCCTTTCCGGCGGCACCATCAAAAACCATCACGGCATCTATCCAGTGCCCGGCCCGGCCGCCATGGAACTCCTCAAAGGATTTGAGGTATTCCGCAGCCCGTTGCAGTCCGAACTGGTCACGCCCACCGGCGCGGCCATACTGACCACCCTGGGACGCCCAGCCGAACGAATGCCTAATATGAAGATAGAACGGGCCGGCTACGGCGCCGGCACGACGGAAATACCCAACCAGCCCAATATGCTCCGGGTGCTCATCGGTGAAGCCGCGCCTAAAACCGATTCGGACACGGCCTGGGTGCTGGAAACCAATATAGACAACGCCACCGGCCAGGTCATCGGCTACCTGATGGAGCGATTACTGGCGGCCGGCGCGCTGGACGCGGTGGCTATCCCAGTCCAGATGAAAAAGTCACGGCCCGGCACGCTGGTCCAGGTGCTCTGCGACCCGGACAACGTCAACCGGATGGAACGGATAATATTCGCCGAAACACCCACCCTGGGCATCAGGCGTTACCAGGTCCAACGCACCAAGCTTTACCGCGAAGCTGGAAGCATCAAAACCCCTTACGGCCCCATTCGATGCAAGGTCGGCTCATTGGACGGCAAGCCCGCAGGCAGTCCAGCACTTATGCGGGGCAAACCCACATTACTGGTGCCTGAATACGAAGACTGCCGCAAAGCCGCACAAAAACACAAAGTGCCCTTACGGGCAATTTTATCCATCTTCCAATAATGGCCGGCATCATAACTTATCAGCTTGCGATGGGTATCACTGAAACTTGACAAGTTAAAATAAATCTCTAGACTATCAGTGGCTTATTACCCGGTGGTGTAATTGGTAACACAAGAGATTTTGGTTCTCTTATTTCTGGTTCGAGTCCAGACCGGGTAACTTATCTTCACATCAGACATGCTGAAATATCAGACCACCTTGGAAAGGACGTCTAACATAGCCTGGGGCGTGTACGGTTTTGACAAGTAATTAGTCAACCCCAGTTGGGGCATTTTCAGTGCGGCCTGGGCTAATTGCTCTTCCTGCTTGGTGCTTATTGTCATTACTACTTTCATTGTTTTATCTATATCACGTATTTTCTTCAGGATAATAAACCCATTCTCATTGTTGAGAATACTGTTCAAGACTATGACGGACGGACTGGTTGAACCCATCTTAGCCAAAATATCAGCCATATTGACCACTTGAATGATTATAAAGTTCTTGGAAGCCAGGAAGTTTTTAACCTCGGTAACGAGGGAGGTGTTTTCTTCGGCCATCAAGACAGTATGCACCCGCAGTTGCAGCGAGGGAATTATCTTTTTCAGCATGGCAATGACATTTGCGGTCCCTCCGCCTTTATGCAGGAACTGAACGATACCGGCCTCTTCGGCCTCTTTCTTCAACGCTGACAGCTCTTCGGATGACGGCAAAAAAGCGGTCAATAAAACGCCCTTGGCTTTCGGATGTGATTGTTTTATTCGTTTGAAGGTTTCCAGCCCGGTAAAATCAGGCATTTCATAATCAAGTATTACGAAATCCGGCTGTTCTGGCCCGTACATGGCTATCCCTTCGGTACCGTTGACGGCTTCAACCACCTTGTGCCCATCCTTGGTTAAAGCCTCTTTAACGAAAGTGCGGATGACCAGGCTGTCATCTACCAACAGTATTTTCATACAACCTATTTTACGTTCCCAGGAACGGCTTGTTCGTTTCCGGACAATATCACGGTTCTTTTGATGATATTAGTCTTTATAATATTTTCGTCAATAAATAACGAGGAATATCCACAATATTTTGGAAATAATTCCCGAAGGACTCATGTCTATTCTATGTATCCTTTCAACCATACATTCATACATTAGCAGAGCAAAACTGGCCGTTCTTTCTTGGTGCCGGTAGAAATATAAAACGTACTGGCACTTAGATCCAGTTAAGCCCTTCGGAAATACTCAAGACAAGCACGGCTTAACGGAATTGGCAGATACGCTTACGGAAACGGGCGGATACGCTCTTTGGGATGAGGGTATACGGTGAGGTGTATATACCCCCACTGGTGTCCGGGCTAAAAGTGCGTTTAAACTTGTAGTGAGGAACGAATCTATTAGTTTTTATCCTAAGAACTGCCAATTTCCCCCGTCCCTAATATCTGTCGCAGGTACAAGAGGTAATAGAATTTATTGACTTTATACTCGGTCTATAATATCTTACCCGCATGGATATAGACAATAACTTAATCGAGCACCTGGCTTATCTGTCCAGATTAAAACTCAAGGATGACGAAAAGGAATCCCTGAAAAACCATCTCAAGAAGATACTCGACCATGTTGATGAACTCAAGGAACTCAACGTGACCAAAGCAGGACCATTAATACAGGCCGACTCTGCCGGGAACATCCTGCGTGACGACGTGATAAAGCCCTGCTTGCCGACGGATAAGGCCCTGCAGAACGCGCCGGACAAGAAGTTGAATTTCTTCCGCGTCCCGCGCGTGATTGAAGACGCCCCTGCCCGCCGACTGGACGGCAGGAACGAACACGAATAACAGTGTAAAAGATGATCAGAGAATCAGGGAATTTATATCCAAATCCCCTGATACCCCTTCCTGATATTCTTGCGTTGGTATGGATTATTATCAGTTTAATCAGCTGAATCCGCATACTGAAAAATATGGCTACTTATAAAAAACCTGCCACTAAATCTTTCACCATGCACGACACGCCGCCTTCTGAACGGCCCAGGGAACGGCTCCGGGCGCTGGGCGCGGACAAGCTCTCGGCCCCAGAACTCCTGGCCATCATCCTGCGCAGCGGCAAAAAGGGCGAGCCGGTTACCATGCTGGCCCAGCGGCTCCTGGGAGAATTCAAGAACATCCAGGGGCTGGCCGACGCACCGGTGGAAGAACTGTCAAGGGTATCCGGCATCGGGCCGGCCAAAGCCGCCGAAATCAAGGCGGCTATGGAACTGGGCCGGCGCCTTATCAGCTTTGAAGCCCCCAATAAAACCGACATCATCGCCAACCCGGCCCGGATTATTGATTTCCTCTATCCGGAACTGTATGACAAGAAACAGGAATATTTTTACATCGTCACCATTGACAGCCGCAACCAAATCATCAATAAAGAAAACATCTCCAAAGGAAGCCTGAACGCCAGCATCGTCGAGCCGCGCGAGGTTTTTAGCCTGGCCATAAAATCCAATGCCGCGGCCGTGATTTTCGCACATAACCATCCCTCAGGCGACCCGACCCCGTCAGCCGAGGACATCAATATCACCCGCAAGCTGGTGGCCGGCGGAAAACTCCTCAATATAGAAGTGCTTGACCACATAATAATCACCCGCAACCGGAATAAATGCCTGAGCTTCAAGGAAGAAAAACTTATCTGATATGCTATTCAAAGATTTCGTGTCCCGCCTGGCCTCGGCCAAAAGCCTGATGCCGCTTTACCTGCTGTCCGGCGAAGAGGATTTCCTTAAGGAACAGGGATTGAAATTAATCCGGGAATGCCTGGGCTCGGATATGAAACGGTTCTCATCGCGTGATTTCAAGGAAGCCGCGTTCTGGGATGAAATCTATATGGTGCCGTTCGACGGCAAAAAGCGCATCATCGCGCTTGACATCAAAAATATCCAGCTGTTCGGTTCCCTGTCGGAAAACCTGGACAAATTCCTGTCCGAGAAAAAGACATTCGCGGTGCTGGCCATACTGGCGCCGGCGCTGACCGGCAAAGGCGCTGAAGGCAAGATAACCAAGCTGGCCGAAAAGCACGGCTGGCTGGTCGAATGCTCCCCTATCCCGGAATACGACCTGCCCCGCTGGATAGCGGCCGAGTTCAAACGCCTGGGCAAAAACATCTCGCGCGAGAACGCCAAGCTGATAATAGACGGCACCGGGAATAACCTGTCCAAAATAAGCGCCCTGGTCGAAAAACTGTCGCTGGCCTCAGGCAACAAGCCGGAAATCCCCCTGGAAATTATTCAGAATTTAGTTGATAAAGATGCTGATTATGATATCAAGCAGCTAGCCTTGGCAATCGTAAACCGGAATGCCGGCAAGGCCGTCGAGATACTGGATAAAATGCTCAGCGAAGGAGAAGCCTGGCCCAGGATTCTCGGATACCTGCGCTCGTTCTTCAGCCGCGAACCCGGTTACAATACGCTCCGGGAAAGATATGCCAAACTGCTGGAAACCGACCTGGCCATAAAAACAGGCCGGATGTCCGAAGAACTGGCGCTGAAAACAATGGTCATAAAACTGGCCATGACGAAAACGAAATAACTGATTGTCCCGGGAACAACCGGCTCTGAGAGGAGGCTTGCTATGGCTATTTTCTGTATGAACTGCGGCGTCAATCTGGTGGATGATTACATCATCAGGAACGGCCAGGAAATCCCCAATCCTTTCGTGGTCTGCAATCACTGCGGCGAATGGGCCGGCATAGCTGTCCCTAAATCAGTCAAGATCGAGCAGACCAAAGACTCCGAAGAATATGACCGATTGGTTGAACAAGACAAGGAATGCCGTATCAGCTCCGGGAAAGTCTCCGAGAAATAACACCCATCATCCGCTCTGACGCCCGGCCGTCCCAGAGAGGTATGCTTGCCCCGGACGAAACCTTCACCCCTTTGCGCAATATGCCCTGAGCCAGCTTGATAATCAACCCCGGCTTATTGCCGGCCAGGCTGTTGCCTTTTCCAATGGTCTCGACCCATTCGGTTGTCTGGCGCAAGGTCAAGCACGGCACCCGGAATGCCACGG
Organism: Candidatus Brocadiia bacterium; assembly: GCA_041658285.1. Taxonomy (NCBI): domain Bacteria; kingdom Pseudomonadati; phylum Planctomycetota; class Candidatus Brocadiia; species Candidatus Brocadiia bacterium. The sequence goes on along the minus strand of JBBAAP010000011.1, from coordinate 7,226 downwards.
CCTCTTCCTGCACCCCGCCCGAATCGGTCAGCACCAACCGCGCATTCTTTATAGCGTTAAGCGAATCGATATAACCCAGCGGCTCGGACGTTATGATATTGCCGGCGCGCTTAATGTCCTTCAATAAATTAAATTTATCCAGTTGTTTCCTGGTCCGGGGATGGACCGGGAAAAATACCGGTACGTCGCGGCTGATGGCTATCAACGCCTTTATGATACCGCTCAGAACGGATTTATCATCCACATTGGCCGGCCGGTGAAGAGTAACCATAGCGTAGCCCTTTGGCGCCAGTTTGTGCCTGCCCGTAAAATCAGTCGGCCGGTAATAGAACTTGAGCGCATCTATCATTATGTTGCCGACCACGAAGATATTCGCCGGGCTGGCGTCCTCATTTATCAGGTTACGACGGGCCGTATCCGAAGGCGCGAACAGGTAATCGGACACCGAATCGGTTACCACCCGGTTGACCTCTTCGGGCATGCGCTTGTCAAAACTCCGAACACCGGCCTCGATATGGGCAATTGGTATATGGAGCTTGGCCGCCACCAGCGCACCGGCCAGGGTCGAGTTAACATCGCCCACCACCACTACCAAAGACGGCTTTATCCGCTCGATTGCCTTATCCAGAGCCATCATTATCCGGCCGGTCTGCCCGGCGTGGCTGCCCGACCCTATGCCTAAATGGATATCCGGCTTGGGCAGGCACAAATCATTGAAGAACACCTGCGACATATTGTAGTCGTAATGCTGGCCGGTATGGACCAGGACCATATCCAGGCTGCGATACTTTTTGGCGGCGTGCAGGAACGGGGCAATCTTGATGAAATTAGGCCTGGCCCCGACGACATTGAGGATACGCATATATTCTCCTGTAAAATACTTTTATCGGCGTGATTGCCTAAGACCTTAAGAAAAGCTCTGCCTACCCCCGCTGGAATAAATTGTATTCCCGGCAATACGGCAGTAGCCATCACATATTTTTTTTACAGTGGTAGGGGTTATTGATACCTCTAGTACCGGTTTACGATATCCCTGGGACCCGTTTACGATACACCCTATAGAGATTATCGACACTTCTAATGTCGGTTATCGGCACCTCTAGTACCCGTTATCGACATTCCTAATACCGGTTATCAATATCCCTAATCCTGGTTTACGATACGCCCAGTCCCGGTTATCGATACCCCTAATACTAATTATCAACATCCCTAATACCGGTTTACGACATATCCTATAGGGGTTATCGATACTGCTTATAGGTATTATCCATATGTCCCATAGTAGTCATCCACACCCCATATAGGGGTTATTGATACCGCCTATGGGGATTATTAGTACGCCCTATAGTAGTAATTCACACACCTAATAGAGGTTATCTATACCGCATATAGGGATAACTGACACCACCTATGGGAGTTATCCATACTCCCTATAGGGGTTATCGATATAGGGGGTAGAGGTTAAGTGGGGAGGGGGTAGGTATCCCCCCCCCTACCGAATATGCATTATAATAGTTATTTAAGCAAAATGTTATGTTTTTTATTCAAAGTGAGTAACAGATACCGTACCCCTCCCCCCTACCCCTTACACCCACTCTTCTAGTCCCTGAAAATGGCAGGAATAGCACCCGAAGATGGCAGAAGTAGTCCCCGTAAGTAACAGAGCCACAGGCCCTGTAGAACATGGTGCGTAGGGGCACAAAAAGCGTCCTGAACCCTGATTTATAGCTCAGCTGTTAGAACCTGTCTACAGCACCTACCCCTGCCTGAAGCAAGCGAGGGCAAACGCAGTAAATTTTTAGGGACTGGGTCTTATCCCGCTTTAGCGGGGTTAGTGCCAGTAGGAACAAAGTGACGTACTGGCACGTTATCCCGCTTTAGCGGGGCCGGGAAAGTAGAGGTGCAATTCCAAACAAGTCTAGGTGTATTACCAAACAGGTAGAGGTGTATTACCGAACGGATAGAGGTGTATTACCGAACGGATAGAGGTGTATTACCCAACGGGTAGAGGTATAATACCGAACGGGTAGAGGTGTATTACCCAACAAGTAGAGGTGTAATACCGGACGGATAGAGGTATAATACCCAACGGATAGAGGTGTATTACCGAACGGATAGAGGTGTATTACCGAACGGATAGAGGTGTATTACCCAACGGGTAGAGGTATAATACCGAACGGATAGAGGTATAATACCCAACGGATAGAGGTGTATTACCGAACGGATAGAGGTGTATTACCCAACGGGTAGAGGTATAATACCCAACGGATAGAGGTATAATACCCAACGGATAGAGGTGTATTACCGAACGGGTAGAGGTGTAATACGGGGGTAGTAGTAGTGAGGGGGGGTATCCCCCCCTAGTCTGGGGGGGTATCCCCCCATGCCTGAAAGTGCGTTATATTCGTTTTAGGGACAGAAACTGACAGCGAAGCATCCTATAAGAACAATTTTTACCGTCTCTGATGTGTGTAGCACCCTACACCGGTGCACAGGATGCTGATGACGGGCTTCTCGCCGAACGCCTGCCAGCGATGCGCGCTATTGAATGACTTATAAGCCATATGATTAACCTGCTTTCTGGCTATTTCCCCCTAACATTATCCCTAAAGGGATGCTTCGCTAAGGCCATTAGACTCTACTTCTTGTCCGGCTGGCCGGATTTGTCGTCCTTGCCACCGTCCTTATCGTCTCCGTGTTCTTTGTCTTTTTGCTCTTTATCCTTATCTTTGTCTTTGTCTTCGTTTTCTGTGCCAAGAATAATTTCGTCTGTTTTAAACCCGCCTATTTTCGCAACCCACCACGTTACAGAATCTCGTATCTCCTCGTCATCGCTATAAAGAAAAGAGTATTTGCCATTTACTATCTTTTCGTATACAGTGGGGTCGTTTTTTGCGGCCTTGACCACGGCAAACTTGGCCCTATAAGTTTTTATTTCCCGTTTAATATATTCTTCTTCCGTGTCCCCATAGGCACGTTTTAACACTTCAATTATATCAGGCAATGCTCGTTCTTCACCGCTCAGAATAAGTTGTTCCTCTGCCCAGCCCTGAGCCTCACCGCCACTATTTTTTACCACATCCAATAATAATTGATATTTTTTCTCAGGGTCTGTTTCCCGAAGATATCTCAAGCGGTGGTACGTTTCATTAGCGGCATCTATAAAAGATGCGACTTTATCGTACCAACCTCTAATATCAAGATGTTTCAAACCAATATTCTCTAACTTACGCTTCGCGTCATTCCGTTTATCAATATCAGTTTCCTTTTCCAAAACAAGCTGGATTAACTTTTCCGTAGAGATTCCCAATTTATAAATTTCGCCGTTAACATACAGGTCGCGATGAACTTCATGATACTTTTCATTCCGCTCATCACCAACAATACCTTGAACCTTCATCTTTTCCTGAATAATCTCTCCTATGATGTCGTGCTCCATATCAGATACTTTATTCCTCCACACCCCGGTATCAGAGATATCTTTTGCTATGTCCTGAACCTCTAAGACTCCAATTTTCCCAAGTTTTCTTATTGCGTGCGCTCTTAGTAAAATATCTTCTTTGTTATCTTTAACCATCTGAATAAGTTTACTAATCGCAAGTTCCTTTTCTTGGGGTGTTTTTGCCGACTCCCACATCTGGTTAACAACTCCTTCTTCTTTGGTATAAAGAGGAGCACTCATATCTTGCCGGCAATATGCCACAGGCTTATTGTTCATTTGCGAATAAAACCCATATAGCGCCCCGCCTATTAAACAAGCCCCCAGAACAACAATTATTTTGGTTCTATTTTTCATATAACAACCTCCTTAATCATTATCATTTGCATATTTGTAAGCATCTTTTTCTCTAGCATTCTTTGCCCCTCTATTCATCGTGGGACAGACACCTGATTTTCTTTCTCAATATTCAAGCGGTTTCCAAGGCGCTCTTTTCGCAAACCGAGGCTTTCCCTGCAGAAATTATTAAATATAATATGCTTTTAGCCGGATTAGTCAATTTATTTGGGCGATGGTAAGCCTGGATTCTAATCCTCGTTCGAGGATGCTCACCTATCCTCGTTCGAGGATGCTCACCTATCCTCGTTCGAGGATGCTCACCTAAAACAGTGCCCTACAAATCAAGTATTTAGCGCATTATCCTACGAATACTCAGGACAAGCAAAATCAGGTGTCCCTAAGGGAGGCCGGTAGGCTCTGTGTCACCGGACCTGAACAGATAAAAGGATATGATGTGTTCCCATTACTAGTAAGTAGATAAAAAATTCAATGTGTCTGTATCAAATCTATCTTTGCCTAATATCTCGATAGTTAGTTGGAAACATGGATCAGTGAAAAGAAGAACCTTAAATTCTTTAAATAACTGCTTAACTTCATTAAGTGATATATCAATATAAGAAGTATGAATAACCCCGTCTTTACTCAAAAGTATTAAAAGACATTTTTTATCGTTAAATCTTATCCTATTTTTTTCATTAGTACCAGGCAATAAGGGGTAGTACCCGTCTTTATCATGCCCCAAACTTATACTCGGGCTACTCCTACCAACGCTCGGCTGTTTATCAATTATTACAAATTTAACATTACTATTGTCATCTGTTCCTGCCAGTGAATTCGAAGTCCCGAAAAAATTCTTAAAAGGATACGGCTCTTGCTCGTCCTCTATTTTCTTCCGCGGTTCTTCTTTTGGCTGGTAATCCATAGATACCACTTTGCCATTGATATTAATCACCGGGGATAAAACGCAGCGAAAACCGGAACTATGACTGCCATACCATGGAGCAAAACTGCCACGAAAAACGACCTTTCCAAAAGACTTACCAAAAAAATCCAAAGCAAAAACCCATGTTCCTCCGCGTTGGACGCGAGATTCGCCAGTAGTAAGCCCCTGAGGGTTTTTGTATGGGCTATTTTTATAATAATCCTCATCATACCAGTCCCAACACCACTCGGCAACGTTTGACGCCATATCATAACAACCGTAGGGGCTAATATCTTTTGTGCTACCCACCGGTATGGTAGCCGTAAGTTTCGCGCCCTCAATGGTTATATATTTCTCATCCCATGTATTACCCCAGGGATATAAGCGCCCATCCGTACCCCGGGCGGCCTTTTCCCATTCAGCTTCGGTCGGTAACCTTTTCCCGGCCCAATTGGCATAGGCATAAGCGTCATACCAATCAACAAACCAAACTGGGCAATTATCCTTACCTTGAGGAAAGCTTCCCCCCCCCCAATCATATCTTCTATCATCATGAGAACCGTCATCAGGAACATGGCCTCTTTTAAGAACAAGATTGATGTATATCGCCGGCAGGTTATTATACTCATTTGGATAACACCACTTATGTCCCTCCTGCTTGATGGCATCAACAAATCTCTTATATTGCGCGTTAGTTGTTTCGTATTTATCTATATAATAAGCATATAGGTATATCTTATGGGCCGGACTATTATCATCCCTTATTTTATCATGCTCATCCGTACCCATGGTAAATTCGCCGGGAGGCACTAAAACCATTTCTGAATCAGTTTTTACATATTTTATCATCATCGGTAATTTAGTGGTTGGGTCAACCTTATCCCCAACGGCAACACACCCATCTGGTAACGAATAAATTACGTTTTCAATCTTATTTATCTCTTTAGTCAATGGCCCCTCTGAGTTCGGTTTGAATGGTGTATCCGAGTTCGGCTTGCATGAAGTCAGGCTAAACAACCCTATTAGTAACATCATAGCTATTAACCATCTTATATTCGTTCCTATCACTATATCACGCTCTCTTACGTTGCAGTATTTTATACCTGCTATTACATCATCTCATGTTACAAGGAATACTTCCTATTTCATACAAATACTGCTCAGACCAAGAACTTGTTTGGATAAACGGTTTGGCTATCTTTTCTATTTCAAGAGCTTCAGCATACTTCTCGGGAATTAAAACTCCTGCAATACTAGTATTCAGGGCAGAATGCCCTGCGAATGTATATAAATCAACAACGTTCCATATAATAGAAATAAGCATTACGCTATCCGAGAGCTTTTGATATACTCCGCTCCCAGTTAAATCAAAATCCGCTAGTGCATAATATAAGTCAGAACCATATAAGCCACACACTGACTCCGTGATTTCGGACAACTTTCCTATTTGTTGGTTAGGATTAATTGATGCTTCTAATTTAGGACGCATTATTAAATTTATTTTGTCTTGGACCTGAGAGTCCTTTTTAAAATAATCCGAGGAAACCGTTAAAGGATCTCCTTGCTTTATACCTTCAATCCCACCCAACCAATGTAACAAGTTACGAGCCGCTAAAGGTTTGCCTCCTAATAATCCTCCCGCAAGGGCTATTCTAATATACATTTGTTTTGTAGCATTTAAACGAGATTCTCTTTCCGGTGCTTTTTCAACCTTATCTAATAAAGATTGAACATATCTTTCTGCTATTCCCTTAAGTCCAGATGGATCTATAGCATTCGTTGGACTATTGCCAACGTAGGTGTAAAGATTCCCCAAGTCGTCATTACCAGCCGGATCCCTCTGCAGGAACCGCCCCATCTGGGCTGAGTAATATCGCGCTCTATAGAAATACAATCCTGATTCCGCATCCCATTCCCGGCCGGTATACATAAAGCGATTTGAGATTGGGGATGTGGTATGCACGACCTCTAAAGCGTCCTTTATCGTTACTTTGCCATAAGCCGTGTAACTGTATTTCTCAACAATTATACCGGTGTTATCCGTAACCGCATAGATGCTCCCCAAGCTGTTCTCGTGGAAGTAATATGTTGCGCTGACCGCCCCATCAGTGTAATCCTTCCTCTGCAGGATTTCGTCTATGCCGTTGCCATAGACATATTGCCTAAGCAGGACATCCGACCCATCCCGCTCCTCTATGCACCGGGCGCCGTCGTAATAGAACTTTGTAATAACCGTGACATTGGCCACCGCTCCTGCGGTGCCGGTGCCCTGGGTGATACCCTGGCCCGCGTCCTGGCTGCCGGTGCCGATGTTATCCGCGGCGTTGTCGCTGCCGGCATCATTGGCCGTCTGGTTAGTAATGGCTTTTTGAATACCTGTCTTTGCTGTAGTTTTAACTTTCATCGTGGGACAGACACCTGATTTTCTTTCTCAATATTCAAGCGGTTTCCAAGGCGCTCTTTTCGCAAACCGAGGCTTTCCCTGCAGAAATTATTAAATATAATATGCTTTTAGCCGGATTAGTC